>JBAVKY010000347.1:0-11048 GCA_049688555.1 Propionicimonas sp. | reverse complement strand
ATAACGGCCCTCTGACAAGGTCTCATGAAGGTTGATTGCCACTTCGTCACCTTATCGTGGGGGAATGCGTGGGGAATGGGGCAATTGCCTCCATGCGAACTTATACGCTGACGGCATGCCGCAGATTAGGGCAGTGGGCTGATTTCCCTGGGCCTCCTGGCCGAGGATTGTCAGTTTCGAACGAACGCTGAGCAGGCCAGCCCGGGTCTTGGCGGCTCGGCAACCCGCACGTGTGCCGGGGCCAGGCGAGGCACTTCTGTTCGGTGGCCGTCACCCCTTGAGGCCGGCGATGGGTCCGGCTATATGTTTGGAGGTCCTACGGCAGCGTCTCGTCTTGGTCCGGCGTTCTCGAGGGTGGCGTCCCCGGTCAGGTGGAGGGGGTGGGTGAAGGTCCAGTCGCCACGGACGCGCAGGCTGTGTGCGTCGCGGAGGGAGGGGACGACATGGATGCGCTGGTCGAACTGGCTGATGGTCTTGTAGTAGTTGGGGTCGAGGTCGATCTCGGGGAGCGCGGTGAGTGCGGTAACCGGGCGGGCGTACCCGTCGAGGGAGTACACGTCGGAGCGGAGCAGGAGGAGTTCGTTGGTGGTCTTCACCGGTAGGAACCGGTTGCGTTCGACGGCGATGGCCCGGGCGCCGGGGAAAACCTCAATGGCCGCCCCCATGGCGGTTTCGAGTTGGAGGACGCCCGGTGACGTCGGGTCGGTGGGGTCGACGGTCTTCTCGTTGCGGATGAGGGGGAGACCGAGGACTCCGCCGGTGACGGTGAGGCGCTCCTGGAGGGCGGCGATGTCGAGCCACAGGTTGTTGCAGTGGAAGTAGCGGTGTCGATGTTCGTCGGTGAAGTGGTGCATCTGATCGGCGGGCGTCTGGGCGGTGTCGCGGAGGATGAGTTGCCCGTCGCTGCGGCGCCGGGCGAGGTGTCCGCCCTTGCGGTCGTTGGCGGTGCGTTGGCAAACCTCTGCGGCGTAGGGGGCGCCGGAGGCGGCGAACCAGCCGGCCAGGCGCGGGTCGGGGGCCGCGCCCAGGTTGTCGCCGTTGGCGATGCTCAGGTACTGGTAGCCCCGCTTCATCAGGGCTTCGAGCAGCCCTGAGGACGCCAGTCGGGTGTAGACCTCGCCGTGGCCGGGTGGGCACCACTCGAGGGAGGGGTCGGCCGGCCACTCGATCGGGGTGAGGTCGTCGAGGCGGAGCTTGGGCTGGGCGCTCTGCAGGAAGTCGAGGGGTAGTCCGTCCACGGCCAGGTCCGGGTATCGCTTCAGGTGGGTCAGCGTGTCGGCCTGGGTGCGGAAGCTGTTCAGGAACAGCAGCGGGAGCCGGACGCCGTGGCGGGCACGGGCGCGGCGGACCTGGGCGACTATGAGGTCGAGGAACGTCTGTCCGTCGCGGACCCTCAGCAGGGTCTTCGCGCGGTCCAGGCCCATCGAGGTGCCCAGGCCGCCGTTGAGTTTCACGATCACGGTCCGGGCCAGCGCGTCGTGGGCCCGTGTCTCGTCGACGTCGACGTCGGTGAGACGTTCCACATCGTCCAGCGGGGTGATCGTATCCTCGGGGATCAGGCCGGTCGCGCCGGTGGCGGCCAGGTGGTAGTAGTGAGCGAAGGCGCGGCACGCTGTATCGTCGACGCCGCGGGCACGCATCTTTTCGAGGGCCTGAGTCAGCCCGGCTGGGACGAGTCCGTTGTCGTTCATCTGCGGGGTCCTTTCGATCGGGAGTGCCAGGCGCTGGCGACCATGTCGGTTAGGGTGTGCCGCATCGCCCAGTCGAGGTCGCGGGCGGCGCGGTCTCCGTTCGCGACGATCCGGGGCGGGTCGCCGGCGCGGCGCGGGGCGACCTCGGCGGTGAACCGGATGCCGGTGACGTCGGCGATCGCGGTCATGATCTCGGCGACCGACACCCCCCTACCGCTGCCGAGGTTGTACGCCGCTTCGAGGGGTGCCCCGGCGGTGAGCCGCTCGGCGGCGGTCACGTGCGCGACGGCCAGATCCTGGACGTGGAGGTAGTCGCGCACGCATGTGCCGTCGGGGGTCGGGTAGTCATCACCGAAGACGCGAGGCGTCCGGCCGGCGAGGAGTGCGTCGAACACCAGGGGGAACAAGTTGTGCGGGCTGGTGTCGTACAGGTCGGGGTGGCCCGACCCGACCACGTTGAAGTACCGCAGCGACGTGTGCGCCAGCCCGGTCGCCTTCGCCTGGTCGGCCAGCAGCCACTCCCCGACCAACTTCGACTCCCCGTAGGGAGACTGGGGGTCCTTGGCGGTGTCCTCGGTGACCAGGGCGACGTCGGGCGTCCCGTAAACCGCTGCGCTGGAGGAGAACACGAGCTTGTCGACGCCCGCCCGCTGCATCTGTTCAAGCAGGACCATCGTGCCGACCACGTTCTGCCGGTAAGTGTGCAGCGGCCGGTTGACCGACTCGCCGGCGTACTTGAAGCCAGCGATGTGGATCACACCCTCCACCTCGTGGTCGGCGAACGTACGACCGAGCAGGGCACCGTCCAGGATCGACCCCTCCACGAACGGGGTGTCGGCGGCGACGAACTCCCGGTGCCCGCTGGACAGGTCGTCCACCACGACGACGCCGATCCCGCGTTCGGCGAACAGCCGGGCCACATGCGAGCCGATGTAACCCGCCCCTCCGGTCACCAGCCACGACCTCATCCGGTCACCTCGATCCGGCCGGCACCGGCGACCGGGCGGACTGTGAACACCTTCGGTGAGGTGAATCCGGCGTCGGCGAAGGCGTCATCGACCGCCCCGCCGAGGGCGCCGACGGCGTCCACCGGCACCAAAGCAATCGCGCAGCCGCCGAACCCGCCGCCGGTCATCCGCGAGCCGAGCGCACCGTGAGCACGCGCGACCTCGACGGCAAGGTCGAGTTCAGGGGTGGAGATCTCGAAGTCGTCCCGCATCGAGGCGTGCGAGGCATCCAACAAGGCGCCGACCGCCGACGGACCCGCCTGGCGGAGCACGCGTACCGTGTCCAGGACGCGCTGGTTCTCGGTCACCACGTGCCGGACCCGCCGAAACGTCACGTCATCCAACACCCGGCGCGCTGCTGCCAGGTCACCGACGGTCACGTCACGAAGGCTCGGCACGCCCAGCGTGCGCGCCCCCGCCTCGCACGCGGCCCGCCGCGAACCGTACCCGCCGTCGGCATGGGCGTGGCTCACGCGAGTGTCGACCACCACCACCTCCAAGCCGGCGGCGTCCAGACCCAGCGGCACCACCTCCGCGTCCAGGGTGCGGCAGTCGAGGAACACCGCACAATCCGGTGCGCCCAGCAGGGATGCCGACTGGTCCATGATCCCGGTCGGCGCACCCACCACCACATTCTCGGCCCGCTGCCCCACCCGCGCCAACGCGTGCCGGTCCAGACCCAACCCCCACGCGTCGTTGAGGGCCATCCCGACCGCGCTCTCGATCGCCGCCGAGGACGACAACCCCGCCCCGACCGGCACGTCCGAGGTCAGGGCCAGATCGAAGCCCGGCACGTCTGTGAGGTCCACGCCGAACTCTCCCAAGGCCCACACCACGCCCAACGGGTACGCCGACCAGCCCGACACGGGCGCACGGCCGACCTGGTCCAGATGGAACTCGACGATACCGTCGGCGAAGTCGGTCCCCAGCCGGATGGTGCGGTCCGACCGCAACCGCACCCCCGCAACCGCCCAACGGTCGATCGCGAACGGCAGCACGAAGCCCTCGTTGTAGTCGGTGTGCTCACCAATCAGGTTCACCCGACCCGGCCCGCGAAAGGCGCTCGTGGGTGGGGAGCCGAAGGTGCGTCGGAAGGCTTGGTCGAGGATGTGTGGCTGGAACATTCAGTTCTCCGGGGTACGAGTGTGCGTGGTGGGGTGGATGGCTGGAGTCTCGGGGCGAGCCAAGCGGGTGACCTCGAGGAGAAGGCAACGATCGGGCGGGAGCCACGGCGTCCGGACTCCGACGGTGCCCAGCGCGCGGCCGGACAACCGCAGCGGCCAACCCCTCTGGAGCCGCGGCGGGCTTCCGAGTCCGGGGATGCCGGGGTCCAGACCCGCAGCCACGGGAATCGCTGCCGGCTCGACGGGGCTCACCTCGTAGAGTGCGTCGGGGTCGAGGCCGGGGAGGACGACCCGCCCGAGGGTGGGGGTGTCGGTAGTCTCCGTGAGGCAGAGACTGTAGATGGCCAGCTCGGGCGTCACGGCGTCCTCCACCCCCGCGGAGCCGAGCCCGGGCAATGCCGCCCCCCAGTGGACGACGGCCGGCAGGCGGGCGTCCGAGCAGTCGAGCACCAGAGCGACATCGGCGGCCCGCAGCGCGACGCACCGGCCGGTCACGATGCGCCGTCTCCCACGCGGAACGTCAACGATCCCGACACCGCGCGTGGCCAGAGCGCGTGCTCGGGACGCACGTCCGGGCCGCATGACCGCGACCCGAGGCCGTGCTGGGCCAGGTCGAGGTACAGGTGGACGCCCCCCGATTCCGGCAGTTCGTGCTGGTGGCGTGCAGCCGTCCACTCCTCGGCGCTGTGCCGCGCCACGACGAACCCGGGTCGCGCTCCGGCGACAGGGACAGCGACCACGCTGAGGTCGGGCAGGCCCGCCCCGGCGAGGCACAATTCGCGGAGGGCCTCCCGGTGGCCCGTCTCCTGCGGGACGGCATAGCGAACCGTCACGTCATCGATCGACGCCGCGAAGCGGCCCACACGGGCGGCCGTCCGGCTGTCGGCGTAGTTCTCGCCCGGCCCGGTACCGAACCATGACGCGGACGCGTAGTCGGCGGGCAGCACCAGGTGGACGCCGATCCGCGGCCACGTGCAGGTCCACCCGGCGGAGGGCTGGACGTCGACGTCGAGGTGGAGCGCCCTGTCAAGCCAGCGCCAACGCTGATCGACCATCACGTAGTTCGACGAATTGGCCGCCGCCAGTCGGTAGCGCGTGGTCAGGCCGTTCGGGTCGGCGACCAGGCTGACGAGCCGGGTCTGCAGCCGGTCAAGGCCGGCCTCGCGCCACCGCTCGGCGGACGGCGGCCCATCGACGCCCATCCCGAGCGTCTCGGCCGGGTCGCCCAACTCGTACGACCCGCGCGTCGCCAGGCTGTCGTTCTCCGTGGGCGCGCGCCACAGCGTGACAACCGCCCCGGCCAACGGCACGTCCGCGAGGGCCACCAGGTGCCCCATCCGGTCGAACCGTGCGTCACCCAGGAGGTAGCCGTCGTCGACCGGCGTCGCGGGGACCGCGACGGAAACCGCGGCGGGGACGGGGACCGCCGCCAACTCGATCTGGGAGGTCGTGAGGACGTGTCCGGCGGGAGCCCACGCCGTCGAACGGGCCAGGTCCGCGGTGACGGCCAGCCAGTGCTCGCCCGGCGCCGACAGGTCGAGGGTGGGCAGCGGCGCGGACGCCGACCCTCCCGGTTCCACGGGCGGGACGTCGAGCGATCCCGTGCCCACGGGGTGTCCGTCGACCTCGTGGGTCCACGTGAACCTGAGGTCGCCGGTGTCCCCGTCGTGGCGGCGGTTGGACACCGTCGCCCCCTCACGTGCCAGCACGATCTTGATGGGCGTCACGACCGCGGCGTACTCCGCCAGCATCGGCGTGGGCGTCCCGTCCGCGAGCACCATGCCGTCACACACGAAGCTGCCGTCGTGGTACACCTCCCCGAAGTCGCCGCCGTAGCCGTGGAAAGGGATCCCGTCGGGGGTGGCCGTCAGGAGGCCATGGTCGCGCCACTCCCAGACGAAACCACCATGGATGGCCGGGTGCGCGTCGAACACCGCCTCGTAGCTGGCGATCCCGCCGGCGCCGTTTCCCATCGCGTGGAGGTACTCGCACTCGATGATCGGCCGCCCCGGCCGGGTCTGCGTCAGGTGGACCAATTCCTCGATCGGAGCGTACATGCGCGACACGATGTCGACGTAGCGGTCGGTCTGGTCGTTCTCGTAGTGCACCGGACGCCCAGGGTCGCGCCGGTGGATCCACGCGGCCATGGCGGCGAGGTTGCTGCCTGCTCCCGACTCGTTGCCCAGCGACCATGCGACGACGCAGGGATGGTTCTTGTCGCGTTCGACCATGCGTCGTGCCCGGTCGAGGAAGACCTCTCGCCAGTCCGGGTCGTCGGACGGGTTTCCCACCCAGCCGTTCAGCTCGAAGCCGTGGGTCTCGAGGTCGCACTCGTCGATCACCCAGAAGCCGAGCTCGTCGGCGAGGTCGAGCAGGGTGGGGTGCGGTGGGTAGTGGCTGGTGCGGATGGCGTTCAGGTGGTGCCGCTTCATCACCAGCATCGCCTCACGCACCTTGTCTGGGTCGAAGACGCGGCCCTCGATCGGGTCAAAATCGTGTCGGTTGACCCCGCGGATCCTGACCCGACGACCGTTCACCAGCCAGGCGTCCCCGACGACCTCAACCCTGCGGAAGCCCGCGATCAGAGTGATGGTCTCCGCCGCGTTTGCCACCTCCACCGGGTAGAGGCGCGGTACGTCCGCGCTCCAGCCCTGAACTGGGCCGACGTCGACGGTGTGGGACGCGGAGGCGTCCGGGATCTCGATTGCGAGCCCGAGCTCTGGGCACGACACCCGCACTGGGTACGCACCCGGCGAGCATCCCAGTTCGAGGGCGAGGCTGCCCAGGCCGGTGTCGGGATCGCGGTCCGCCTGGAGGAACACGTCGTCCAGGCCGGCGTCCGGCCGGTGGAGGAGGGTCACTTCCCGGAAGAGGCCAGGGAGCCACCACTGGTCCTGGTCTTCGATGTAGGACATCGCCGACCATTGGTGCACGCGCACGACGAGGACGTTCTCCCCCGCACGGACGCTGTCGGTCACGTCCAGCTCTTGCCGCAGCCGGCTGCCGCGGACGATGCCGACCTCGTCGCCGTTGAGCCACACGCGGCCGAGCGACTCGAGGCCGTCGAAACGCAGCCACACGCGGCCCGAGGCGAGCCAGTCGGCGGGCACGTCGAAGCGGCGCCGGTGGTCGCCGGTCGGGTTGGCGTCCGGCACGTGGGGCGGTTCGAGGGGGAACGGGTACTTCACGTTCGTGTAGGCCGGACGCCCCCAGCGCCCGTCGCCGCGCAGCACCCAATGCGAGGGGACGTCGATGGTGTCCCAGTCGGTGTCGTCGAAGGCGGGGTCGGACGCCGCCGCGTCCGCCTCGCCGGCGCTCGGATAGAGGCGGAACCGCCAGTCGCCGCACAGGTCGAGGCTGGGTGCGGTGGTGCGCAGATGGGCGCGTGGCGCGACGCGGCGTCCGGACCCCGGGGAGATCTCCTCGACGTAGGCGGTGTCGGGGGAGGCGGTGGGGGACATGGTTTCCTCGCTCGGGCTGGCCCGCCCCCGGCCGTGGCGGCCGGGGGCGGGGGATACGTCAGCCCTTCGTGGCGCCGAGGGTGAGCCCGGCGACGAAGTGCTTCTGGAGTGCGAAATAGATGATGATTGTCGGGAGCGCGATCATGACCGCCCCGGCAGCCACCAGATTGTTGTTGGTGAAGAACGCACCTGACAGGTTGGTCAGCGAGCTCGTGATGGGGAACTTCTCGCCGCTCTGCAGCAGGACGGTGGCCCAGAAGAACTCGTTGTAGATCCAGGTGATCTGGAGCGTGGCGAGGGCCGCCAGCGACGGACGGCAGAGCGGGAGCGTTAGCTTCCAGTACTGCTGCCAGATGCTGGCGCCGTCCACCATGGCCGCCTCGTAGATCTCCTTCGGCAGCGCCTTCATGTAGTTCGACAGCACGAAGGTGCAGAAGCCGACCTGGAACCCCACGTTGACCAGGATCAGCCCCACGTAGGAGTTCAGCAGGGTGCCCGACTCGCTGAGCCAGAAGGGCACCTCGATCTTCTGGAACATCTTGAACACCGGGATCAGCAGGGCCTGCGGTGGCAGCAGGTTCCCGGCCGTGAAGGCGCCCAGCATGACGATGTTGAACTTCCAGCTGAAGCGCGCGAGAACGAACGCCACCAGCGACGCGAGGAAGAGCGTGAGGGTGACGGCCGGGATCGTGATGATCGCCGAGTTGAGGAACTTCCGGGCGAACTCGCCGGTCGTCCAGGCTTTGACGTAGTTGTCGAGCGTGAAGCCGCCAAAGCTCAGGTAGCCGAACTGGGCGGTGAACTGGTAGTCGCGCAACGACGCCATGACGGCGTACAGCAGCGGGATCAGCCAGAGGAGGGCCATGAAGGCCAGGAAGACGTGGGTCGCGATGCGGCCCTTCGTCCAGGCCCTGCGCGGGTTGGCCGTGACCGTGGCGGTGGCCGTGGCGGTGCTCACTGGTCCCCCTTCATGACGATCCTGAGGTAGATGATGATGAACACCGTCGAGATCACGAGCATGATCGTCGCCAGCGCCGAACCGAAGCCGATGCGTTGCGCCTCACCCACGATGTTGCGGGTGACCTCGGTCGCGAGCAGCTCGAGTCCGTTGCGACCTCGGTTGATCACCCAGACGAGGTCGAAGGCGCGCAGCGAGTCGATGAACGTGATGACCAGCACCACGACGTTGATCGGGAACATGACCGGGAAGACCACGTGGAAGAACGTCTGCACCTCGGACGCCCCGTCGATCCTGGCCGCCTCCTTCAGGGCGAGGTCGACGCCCTTGAGGCCGGCCAGGTAGAGCAGCATCACGTACCCGACGTGCCGCCACGACGTGGCGATGAGGGCCGAGTACAGGTTGATGCTCGGGTCGCCGTACCAGTCGATCGACGTGCCCAGGACGGCGTTGAGGAGGCCCTGGTCGCGGCTGAACATCAACTGCCAGATGAAGCCGATGAGGGCCATCGACAGCACCACGGGCAGGTAGAGGGAGGTCTGGTAGAACTTCGTGTGCGAGGTCTCACGGTCGAGCAGCACCGCGACGAGCAGGCCGATCGGGGTGGCGATGAAGAACAGCACCAACAGCCAGATCACGTTGTTCTGGATGGCCGGCCAGAAGGCCGGATAGATGGTCGCAGCCTCGACGTACCACCGGGTGCCGACGAACTTCGCCTCGCTGAACGGGCCGAACCCGTCCCAGTCGAAGAACGAGAACACGATCGTGGCTATGGCCGGCAACCACACCAGCGTGGCCACGACGGACGTCGGGATGAGGACCATCAACACGACGGTGACCCGGTCACGGGTCGACATCCGGATTCTCCGGCCCCTCCCCGTGACCGCCGCTTTCGTCGTCGTCGTCGTCATGACGCGAAGATCGACTTCTTCTGGGCCTCGACGTTCTTCAGGATCGTGGCGATGTCGTCAGGGGTCTTGAGGAAGCTCTGCAGGGCCGGGCCCATCACGGTTGAGGCGAAGTCGGGACGCGAGTCGCGGTCGAGGAACAGCGCCACGTCCGTGGCGTCCTTGAGCACGCCGAGCATCTTCGTCTGCAGGCCGGTGTACTTCGCCACGTCGGCCTTCTGGCTCGTCGCGATGACCGACGGGTCGGCCTGCACGAGGATGTCCTGCGCCGCGGCGCTGCCGAGGTAGCCGAGCCACTTCTTGGCGCCGGCCTCGTTCTTCGGACGCTTCGACATCATGAAGCCGTCGGTCGGGGCCTCGATGGCACCGGTCCCGATGGCGGAATCGACCTCGGGGAAGGTGAAGAAGTCGAGGTCGTCCTGTTCGGCGCCCTTGGCGAACTGCTGGGCCGCGAACGTGCCGAGGTAGTACATGGCCGCCTGACCCTTCTGCAGCGCCTGCGCCGCCTCCTGCCAGCTGCGGCCGAGCGCGTCCGGCTGGTGGTAGGGGAGGAGGCCCTTCCAGGTGTCGAAGACCGTGGTGACCTTGGGGGAGGTCCAGTCCTCCTTACCGGACAGGAGGCTGATGTGGTAGTCGTAGCCGTTGATGCGCAGGTTGAGGATGTCGAAGGTGCCCATCGCCTCCCAGCCGTCCTTGTCGGCGAACGCCAGCGGCACGACACCCTCGCCCTTCATCTTGTCGCCGAGGGCCTTGAACTCGTCGAGGGTCTTCGGGACCTCGTAGCCGCCCTTCTCCCACACGCTCTTGCGGTACAGCACGACCCACGGGTAGTAGGTCGCCGGCATGATGATCTGCTTGCTGCCGTCCTCGGTGGAGCACGCCTTCTTCAGGCCCTCGGGGATGCCCTCGGTCGCCTGGTACACGTCAGTGAGGTCGCCGACCAGGTTCTTCTCGGCGAAGAAGCGGCCCCGGTAGCCGGCGAACCAGCCGAACGCGTCGTCGGGCGAGCCCTGCAAATAGTTGTTGATGTTTTCCTGGAACGTCGTGTGGGCGACGGTGTTCATCTTCACGGTGAGGCCGGCGTTGGCGTCCTGGAAGGCCTTGGCGGCCGCCTCGATGGCGGCCTTCGGGACGGGGTCGGCCTGGTTGTTGCCGAAGGTGATCTCGCCGGACGCCGCGGCGCCGGGCGACGTGGTGCCCCCGCTCGAGCAGGCGGACAGGCCCATGGCGCCCACGGCGAGGGCGCCGGCGAGCAACGAGCGACGGGAGAAGCCGCTCACGGGAGCGGTGCGGAATTGGGCGAGGTACTCGGCCTCGGTCTGCGGATGGGACATCATTGGCCTACCTTCCTTTCGGTGGACTGCTGTCGGACGGGGTCGGTGTGCGGTGCGGTGTCGGCCAGGACCAGGCTTCCCCAGGGTTCGAGGGTGAGCGTGTGGTCGGGCGGCAGGGGGACGCCGGCGACCAGGTCGTCGACGCCATGGGGGGTGACCGCCTGCGCGGCCTCCCCGCTCCAGTTGTGGACGAAGTGTATCCTCGTCCCGTTGGCCACGCCCGAGTGGACGGTGACCGGGGTGTCGCGGCGCCAGGCGGCCGCGACCGGTGTGGGGACCAGGTGCCGCACGAGGTCGGCGCCGAGGGTCCGGTCGGGCACGGTGCCCACGTAGGTGACCCGGCCGAGCCCGTGGGCGCGGGTGGTCACGGCCGGGAACCGGCCCAGCTGGGGGTGCTCGTAGCGGGCGAGCACGTCGGCGTCGTCCACGAGGAGGTGGTCCGCCCACCACAGGCCGGACGCCCCCGCGGACACCGCCATGCCGTCCCCGACGACGGGGATCGGTGCCCGCAGCGACGTGAACTCCTGGTAGTGGACGCCCGCAGCCGGGCCCACGACGTCGGGCG
>JBAVKY010000346.1:0-3162 GCA_049688555.1 Propionicimonas sp. | reverse complement strand
GTGACGGCCTGGACTCCAACGGCTCGCTGGTCATCACCGGCGGCACCACGGTGGTGTCCGGTCCGACCACCAGTGGCAACGGCGCGCTCGACTCCAACGGCGGCATCACGATGAGCGGCGGCACCCTCGTCGCAGCCGGCTCGTCCGGAATGGCCGAGGCCCCCTCGACCGATTCCACGACCGGCTGGGTGTCGGTCACCTTCGCACAGGCGATCGCCGCCGGCGAGACGGTCAGCATCGTCAAGGACGGCACGGTGATCGCCGCCTACACGACGGTCAAGCAGGTCAGCTCCCTGATCGTGGCCGACTCCGACATCACCAGCGGTCAGACCTACGACGTCTACGTCGGCGGCACACTCTCGGGGACGACGGTCGGCAGCTACTCCGACTCGGCTGAGCTCAGCGGGGCCACCAAGAACACCACCGTGACCGCCGGCGAGCACACCGCCAGCGGCTTCGGCGGTGGCGGTCCCCGGAGGTAGTGCCATGCCCCCGCAGCTGAACCGCAGCGAACTGATCGACCAGCAGCCCGCCGCCGGCCGCACCGTGACCCGTCGCGCCCTGCTGGGCGGCGGGCTGGGTGCTCTGCTGGCGGTGGGCGGCGGCACCGCCTGGGCGCTGGACCGGTTCGTCATCGAGCACGTGGAGGTCAGCAACGCCTCCGCGCTCGAGGCGTCCACGGTCACCGCCGCTCAGGAGAACGGCAACGGCACCGCCACGGCAGACTCGTACACTTCCGACACCGCCCAGTTCAGGATCACCAAACACACCCGGGGCTCGGGCAGCGACCTGATCACCTGGTTCGTGGCCGACGTCACGGTGAGCGACGCCACCATCGTCCGCTCAGCCTTCGCCGGCGACGAGTTCGGGCAGAACATCATCGCCAATCCGTCCGCGATCGCCCAGCAGGCGGGCGCCGTGCTGGCCATCAACGGCGATTACTACGGCTTCCGTGACACCGGGATCGTCGTCCGCAACGGCGTCGCCTACCGCGACAAGGGCACCCGGCAGGGGCTCGCTTGCTACGCCGATGGTTCGATGCGGTTGTACGACGAGACGGCGACGACCGCGGCCAAGCTGGTCGCGGACGGGGTCTGGAACACCTTGTCCTTCGGGCCAGGGCTGGTCGAGGGCGGCGCGGTGATCAGCGGCATCGACACTGTCGAGATCGACACCAATGTCGGCAACCACTCGGTGCAGGGGCAGCAGCCCCGAACCGGGGTCGGCATCATCGCCGACAACCACTTCGTGTTCGTGGTGGTGGACGGACGCAGCGCCGGCTACAGCCGGGGGGCGACCATGAGCGAGTTCGCCGAGATCTTCGTCGACCAGGGAGCCAAGGTCGCGTACAACCTCGACGGCGGCGGCTCCTCGACCATGGTCTTCAACGGGTCCGTGGTCAACAACCCGCTGGGCCGGGGCCAAGAACGCGGCACCAGCGACATCATCTACGTGGCCGGGTAGGGGAGCGACCATGATCGTTCTGATTCCCAGCTTCGAGCCGGACGAGCGCCTGCTGAGCCTGGTTTCCGATCTGGTGCTGGTCGAGGGACTGCAGGTGCTGGTCGTCGACGACGGCAGTGGTCCGGCCTTCGCCCACTACTTCGTCGCCGCCGACCTAGCCGGCGCGGAGGTGCTCACCCATGAGGTGAACCGTGGCAAGGGCGTGGCCCTGCGTACCGGCTTCAGCCACGTGCGACGGCACCACCCGGGCGAGCCCGTGGTCTGCGCGGACAGCGACGGCCAGCACTCGCTGTACGACATCCTGCGGGTGGGCGCGGCTCTCGACGCCAGCAATGACCTGGTGCTCGGCGCCCGGCGGTTCACCGGCCGAGTTCCGCTGCGCAGTCGGTTCGGCAATCAGGTGACCAGCGCGGTCTTCGGCGTGGTGAGCGGGACTCGCCTGACGGACACCCAGACCGGGCTCCGGGCCTACCCGCACCGGCTGCTCGGTTGGCTGCTGGGGGTGCCGGGGGACCGCTTCGAGTACGAACTGAACCTCTTGTTGCGGGCCAGCCGTGCACGGCTACGAATCCGCGAGGTCGAGATCGCGACGATCTACCTGCAGGGCAATTCGTCGTCCCACTTCCGGCCGCTGCGCGACTCGCTGCGGATCTACGGACCGCTGCTGGCCTTCGGGGCGTCCTCGCTGGCCGGCTTCGCCGTCGACGCCGCCGTGCTGCTCGTGCTGCATTTCCTCACCGGAAACCTGGCTGCGTCCGTGGTGATCGCCAGGCTGGTGAGTGCCACCGTCAACTTCACTCTCAATCACCGCCTGGTCTTCGCCGACAGGAGTCGACCGCTCTGGCCCGCAGCGAGGCGCTACGGCCTGTTGGCCGCGGGGATCCTGGCCGCGAACCTGGCCCTGATGGAACTGCTGACACCGCTGCTGGGGTCGGTGGTCGTCGCCAAGATCCTCACCGAGGTGGTGCTCTTCCTGGCCAGCTACGGGATCCAGCGGCACTTGGTCTTCAGCTGCACGCCGAACCCGAGGGGCGCAGCGGTGTGGCCGGGCCCGCCGGCGCCTGCCACCTCCCTTGGCGAAAGTGGCGCTCCCCGTCGGGGAGTGAACTCCCCGGGGCTGGAGTTCTCGTCCTGATCCGAATCCCCATGGCCTGGGGGTCGCGCCGGCCTCAGGACCGAGGTGATCGATGTAGGCGGCCAACTCGGCGACGCGACAACGCACCTCAGCATTGGGACGTTAGGGTCTCGCGTTTGAGGAGTGACGCTGGATGAGCCCGTCACCCTCGGTCACTGGCGGATCGGCGACGGAGCTGAGGTCGACCTCGTCGCCGAATTCGTCGACGGCCACGTCGTGGCCTTCGAGGTCAAAGCCAGCGAGCGAGCCACCGCGCAGGCGTTGACTGGCCTGCAACGACTCCGCGACACCCTCGGCCCACGATTCCGGGCTGGCGTCGTCCTCTCCACCGGACGCGGCTCCTACACCTACGCTGACCGCCTCCACGTCATGCCAACCGACCGCCTCTGGCAGTCCACGACCCACATGGACACCGCGCCCTGACCCTCGTCGGACGCACGGATCTGGCCGCTTCCGGCGCGGGCCGGGTGGGCCTGCAGGGACCTCTGGCGTGGCAGCGGGGCAGATCGCAGCATCGTGGATGACCAGTCTCGAGCCTGTCCTGTTTCCCGTCATCATTGAGG
>JBAVKY010000345.1:0-8905 GCA_049688555.1 Propionicimonas sp. | reverse complement strand
GCCCTGCACTCAGCCTTCGGGCCGCATGTGGGGGTAGCCGACCTGGGTCGGTGGTACGAAGGTCTCCTTGATGGAACGCGGGCTCACCCAGCGCATCAGGTTCCAGGCTGACCCGGCCTTGTCGTTGGTTCCCGAAGCCCTGCTGCCACCGAACGGCTGCTGGCCGACAACGGCACCGGTCGGCTTGTCGTTCACATAGAAGTTGCCCGCAGCGTGTCGCAGCCGAACCGAGGCGAGTTCCACCGCCGAACGGTCGGTGGCGAACACCGCGCCCGTGAGCGCGTAGGTCGAGGTCTGGTCAATCAGGTCGAGCACCTGCTCGTACTGGTCGTCCTCGTACACGAAGACGCCGAGGATCGGACCGAAGTACTCGGTGGTGAAGATGTCCTGGTACGGGTTTTCAGAGCGGATCAAGGTGGGACGCACGTACCAGCCCTGGCTGCGGTCGTACGTTCCGCCGGCAAGGACCTCGGCATCGGCCGACGACCTGGCCCGCTCGATGGCTCCGGCCAGCTTGTCGAAGGCTCGCTCGTCGATCACCGCCGAGGTGAAGTTGCTGAAATCGCGCACGTCTCCGACTGTCAGTGCCTCGATCTGGTCGATCAGCAGCTTGCCGTGGTTGAGCTTCTGCTCCCAGATCGACCGCGGCACGTAGCAGCGGGATGCGGCGGAGCATTTCTGGCCGGAGTATTCGAAGGCACCCCGCACCAGGGCGGTTGTCAGCGCAGCGACGTCCGCACTCGGGTGAGCGACCACGAAGTCCTTGCCGCCGGTTTCTCCCACAAGCCGCGGGTAGGCCCGGTAGCCGGCGATGTTCTCCCCGACCTTGGCCCACAGTCCTTGGAATACCCGGGTCGAGCCGGTGAAGTGGATGCCTGCCAGATCCGGGCTCCCCAGCGCCACCTCAGAGATCTCGGACCCATGGCCGGGCAGGAAGTTGATGACGCCGTCGGGCAGTCCTGCGTCGCGCAGCACCTGCAGGAAGGTGAGGGCTGAGAGCGTCTGGGTCAGCGCCGGCTTCCAGATGACGGTGTTGCCCATCAAGGCCGGCGCGGTGGGCAGGTTCCCACCGATGGCGGTGAAGTTGAAAGGCGTGATGGCGAACACGAAACCGTCCAGCGGTCGATAGTCCATCCGGTTCCAGACCCCGGGTGCGCTACTCGGCTGGTGGGCGTGCAACTCGCGGGCGAATTCGACGTTGAAGCGCAGGAAGTCGATCAACTCACACGCCGAGTCGATCTCCGCCTGCTGGACGGTCTTGCCCTGGCCCAGCATGGTGGCGGCGTTGATCTCGTTGCGACGCGGACCGGCCAGCATGTCGGCCGCCCGCAGAAAGACCGCGGCGCGCTCGTCGAAGGGTAGCGCCGCCCACTCAACCTTGGCCCGCATCGCGGCGGCGATGGCCGCTGCGGCGTCCGCGGTGGTCGCCTGGTGCACCCGGGCCAGCAAGGTGGCGTGATCGGACGGCATCCTGACCTCGAGGACGGCACCACCGGCGGCCATCTCCGCGCCGACCAACGGTGCGATGTCGTCGACGTGCCTGGTGCGGGAGCTCAGCACGCCCTTCAGCGAGGCCCGCTCGGCACTGCCTGGCGCGTAGCTGCGGACTGTCTCGTTGTGCGGAACCGGGACCGAGGTGATGGCATCCATGCCCTGAGGCTACTCGCGGGAAGCCCCGCCCGGCATCCCTGCCCCCACCGACGGACTCAGCTCGCGGCAGCCTCCTCACGGCGCCGCTTGGCCGCTTCGACCGAGGCCCGAAGCGCAGCAACCAGATCGACGACTTCGGCCTGCCGCGGCGTCCCGGAATCGTCCTCGGGGACAGAGACGCCAGCCAACTTGGCCTGCACGACCTGCTCGAGCGCCTCGCGGTAGCTATCACTGAACTGGCTGGGATCGAAGTCGCCACTGAGTTGGTCGATGAACAGCTTCGCCATGCCGATCTCGGCGTCACTGACGTTCACTTCAGCGGCGGGCGCCGCGAAGCCGGTGTCTCGCAGTTCATCGGGCCACAACATCGTGTGCATCAACAGCACCCCCGCCACCGGACGGATCAGGGCCAGGGTCTCCCGCGATCGCAGGGCCACCTTCACGACCGCGGCCTTGCCCGCCTCCGTGAGTGCCTCACGCAGCAGCACGTACGGCTTGATACCGGCGCCTTCCGCCTCCAGCACGTAGGTCTTCTCGACGTACGTAGGGTCGATCTGGTCGACGGGGACGAACTGCACCACGTCGACCGTCTTGCCTTGGGCCTCGGGGAGTCCGCTGAAGTCCTCTTCGGTCAGGATCGCCATCCGACCGTCACTGGTCTCGAAGCCCTTGGCGATCTGGGCGTAGGGAACCTCCTCGCCGCACACTTCACAGACCCGCTTGTAGCGGATCCTGCCGGCATCCTCGGCGTGCACCTGACGGAAGCTGATGTCCTTGGTCTCAGTCGCCCCGTAGACCTTCACCGGGATCGTGACCAGCCCGAACGACACCGCGCCCTTCCAGATCGATCTGGGCATCTCGTCCCCTTCTTCGGTGGCCTAGGCCGTCTCACGGCCGGTCAGCAGCTGCCATTCTCCGGCACCGTGCCACAGCAGATCCCCGCGTGACAACAGGTTCTGCACATCATCGCGTTCCCAGGCCGACGGCAACGGCAGCCCCAGCACACCGTCGGGTGTCCTGGCTTCGGCTCCGGCGAACAGCGAGGTCACACGGCCGAAGGGGACGTCACTGACACTGACACTGCCGAACTCGGGCGCACTCTGGTCATCGGAGCAGCCGGTCTCGGCGACCGCGACCAGCCTCCTGCCTGCTTGAATGAGTGCCGCCAGCGAGGCGATGCACAGCGCCGTGTGTTCGGCGTCCTCGTCCGTGGTTGCGGAGAAGTCGAAGGCCGCCGCCATCGCCGGCGTCACGGCGAAGCCACGTCGGGTTCCAGGTAACAGCCCCGTCGTTGCCCAAGCGCCCAAGGTGGCTCCGTCCACCGGGATGAAGACCAAGGCCGCCACATCAGGCCCCTGCCCTTAGGGCACCCAACTCGGCGCTGACGTCGCGCGCGAAGTGTTTGACCTCGGCAACTGCGGTGACCCCGATGGTGACGCGGCCTCGGTAGCTGCTGATCGACGCCGTGATCTCCTGCTCATCGGTGGTGGCGATCAGGCTGTACACCCCGGTGACCCGCGAGGTCCCCAGGAAACGGGGTTCCCGGGGGCCAGGCGCATTGCTCACCAGCAGGCGATGCGGACGGCCAGCCGCCACCGTGCCGGCAGCCAGGCTGTGCAGCGTGGGCGGGGCGAAGCCAGCCAGGTCGGTCAGGTCACGCGCCGGCACCGACACCCCGGAGTCCAGCCGAGCCCTGGTCAGGGTGGCAATCGCGGCCAGGCGGGCGGCCGGATTCAGCTCACCGACCGGGAGTGCCATCCACGCAGGGGCAACGCGGCAGCCGATGGCACTCTCCAGCACGTCGGTTTCCGTCACGGCCAGTGGCGCCAGGGCCACGACATCCTCGGGGGTGCGCCCCTGGTCGATCAGCCAGCCTCGGACGCCCGCCGTGATGAGCGCCAGCAACACATCGTGGGTCGTGCACCCGGCCTGTTCCCGAATCCCCTGCAAGGTGGCAAGATCCACCTCCACCCCGGCAACATGATGGGTACGGGGCGAGGCGCCCAGCGTGCGGACGGCGTTCTCGACCATGCCGCCCAGACCGGTGGCGGCTTCCCGCAGGGCCCGCAACGGGTCGTCCCAGCCCGTGAGCAGATCAGCCCAGCCGGGTTCCCTGGCCTCGGCGGGACGCCAGACCGGTGAGCCTTCACCGATCGGGGTCGGGTACTCGTCCAGCAACTCCTGGAGCAGGTGGATGTTGTCGTAGCCGTCCACCAGAGCCGGATGGGACAACACCACGACGGCAGGACGGCCACGCGCGACCCCGTGCACGAGCCATGCCTCCCACAGCGGATGATCGTGATCGAACGGAACGGCCAGCCGCTTGGCCAGCCAGTCCTGCAACTGTTCGCCAGCCCCCAAGCTGTCCTCGCGGACGTGGCCGGAGGCCATGAAGGCGCCATCGTCGACCCAGGCCGGACGGGGCCAGCCGGCGACCGTGCGGCGGAACCGGGGCGCGTAGCCGATCCGCTCATTGACCCGCTCCACCAACTGCTCGCGGGTGATGGGCGCGTCCAGCAGACACACGAAGGCCTGCTTCCAGGGCTGGATGTCCTGGTCGCGGGCCAGCAGTGCGGCCTCGGCGGCCGAGACAAGATCGCTCACGCTCCCACCCTACTCAGCGGGTGATCACGGAGGCAGGAGCGGATCCTCTCAGCATGGGGTGGTTCGTTAGCGGCCCGTGCCGAGTTGTCCACAGATTGGCTTCGCCGATCAGTCGTCGGGGCGTGGCAGCGCCACAGTGGAATACCACCCCCGACAGGAGACCCGATGTCGCAGGATCACCGTCCCCAGGCCACGCGGCCGACCCTCATTCCGACCACGAACGCGGCCACCGTGTCGAACCCACCGCGCTGCCTTGCCGCCCGGGACACGCGTCCCCCGGTTCGTCGGCTGCTGGAACCTGTCCTGCTCTCGCCCGATCACCCCGTGCTGCCGTGGGCCAGCGTCCCCGAGATCGTCGACGCCGCGGATCCGGTGGAACCGCTGGCCCGCCAGGTGGCGGCGTCGGTGACGATCGCCATCGTCGAGGCACTCGCCGGAAAGCGGTCACTGGTCCAGCTCGAACGCTGGTTGGAGCCAGACCTGATCTCACTGCTGGAACACCTGTGTCGCAGTCGGGTCGGGTGGGGCCTGCGGCTCCGATCGATCCGCCTGCAGTCCCCCACTCCCGGAGTGGTCGAAGTCACTGCCCACCTGCACCAGCATGGCGCCGCACGCGCCGCGGCCCTGCGTCTGGCCCGCCGTGAGAGCGGCTGGGTCGGCACCAACCTCGAGATCGCGCTGCGTCCCAGCGTCGTCAATCGGGCCTAGAGCACCGGTTCTCACACGGGGATGGGAGCGAACGGGATCAGTTCGTCCTGGCCCTCCTTGATGATGCCGCAACTGGCTTCCGGGACCTCGTTCCACACCCCCTCCAGGTACCCCAGGGGTTCGGAGACCAGCAGCCTCGACTCCTCCGACATGCCCACCAGCATCGGATTATCCGGGTACTGCTCCCGGAGGGTGGCGACCGCCGTGCTGTAGAAGAGGGTGCGGGACGACCCCTCGCTGGAGTAGCGGAAGCCCCACACCGACTTCCCGTTGGTGGTTGCCACTGTCATCTGGATCGGGTGCTCGATGCCGTGGCCACGGCCCGTGCTCTCGATGAAGCCGACCGCGCGGGCGACTCCAACGATCGGGTCGTCTTGGAGCCCGAAGGTCAACGCCAGGTGGAAGAACATCTCCGAGTCGGTCGAACCCTCGATCTCGGCGTACAGGGACGGGTCGACGGCGAAGGCCAAGTCACGCTTCACCGCGGCGAAGTCGCGAATCAGGCCGTTGTGCATCCACAGCCAGGCGCCGTGGCGGAAGGGATGACAGTTGGTCTGCTGGATGGCCCCGCCGGTTGAGGCGCGGATGTGGGCGAACACCAGAGGCGAGACCAGGTGCCGTGACAACTCTTTGAGGTTACGGTCGTTCCAGGCGGGTTCCGTGCTGTGGAACACCCCTGGGGTGTCCTTGTCGCCGTACCAACCGATACCGAACCCGTCACCGTTGGTCGTGGTCGCGCCGAGCCTTGAGTGCAGGCTCTGGTCGATCAGGGAGTGTTGCGGCTTGACCAGCAGATCCTCCAAGCGGACCGGGGAACCGTAGTACGCGAGCCACCTGCACATCGTCGAGCTCCTGACCCGTTGGGCGCGGCGGGCGGGTCTCGCCGGAGCCGTCCCGGACGATTCCACTCTAGAAGCCCCCAGGATCCGAAGGAACCCTGGGGCTTCGACACCGTCAGGAGGACCCGCTGGCCGAAGGTTTCGTGAGCACGGCGGCCCACGGTCAGGTCTGGCTCACGCGGCCCGACCGTGGCACATCTTGTACTTGCGACCGGATCCGCAGGGGCACGGCACGTTGCGGCCGACCCCCGCGTAGGGATCCTCCCCGGTCGTCGAGGCTGTCTTCGCCGGCTCACCGGTCTCGCTCGGAGCCGTGTAGGTCATCGGACGCTGAGCGCGCGGCGCAAGGCCCTTCGCCTGCAGGCTGGGGCGCTTGGTGAGCGCCGATTCCTCGGGCACCGGCAACCGATGCTGCTCCACCCCAGGGGAATCCGGATCGGGCCCTGAGGCAAGCATCCCTGCCGCGGTCACCGGGACACCGTCGGCGTTGGTGACCAGACCGGGAGCCGGCTGGGCCTCGACCTGGACGTTCAGGTTGTACAGGTAGCCCACGACCTCCTCCATGAAGGCCTCCATCATGGCGTTGAACATGTCGCCGCCCTCCCGCTGGTATTCGATCAGCGGGTCCCGCTGGGCCATCGCCCGCAGGCCGATGCCCTCACGCAGGTAGTCCATCTCATAGAGGTGCTCGCGCCACTTGCGGTCGAGCACGGTGAGCAGCACCTGCCGCTCGAACTCCCGCATGGTCTCCTCGCCGAGAGCCTCCGCGCGGGCGTCGTACGCCTGCTGCGCGTCAGCCTGGAAGTCCGCCACGAGGTCGTCAGGGGTCAGGTCGTCGCGCCCGGTGTAGTCCGCCATGTCGAGAGTCACGGGGTACAGCGTGTGCAGTTGGGTCCACAACGCCTCGAAATCCCAATCCTCGACGAATCCTTCGGTGAGGCTCCGAACGTACTGTTCCACCACGGTGTTGACCGTGCCCCGCAGCTGCTCCTCGACGTTCGCGCCCTCGAGCACCCGGCGGCGGTCGGCGTAGATCGCGTGGCGCTGCCGGTTCATCACATCGTCGTACTTCAGCACGTTCTTGCGCATCTCGAAGTTCTGCGCCTCGACCTGCTCTTGGGCGGACTGGACGGAGTTCGAGACGCGCTTGTTCTCGATGGGGACGTCTTCGGGAATCTTCAGTGCCTGCAGCACCCAGTCGATGACGTCGGACTTGAACAGCCGCATCAGATCGTCTTCGAGGGAGAGGTAGAAGCGGCTCTCCCCAGGGTCGCCCTGGCGTCCGGAACGGCCACGCAACTGGTTGTCGATGCGCCGGGACTCGTGGCGCTCAGAGCCGATCACGTAGAGCCCGCCGAGGGAGACGACCTCCTGATGGGCGTCGGCGACTTGGGCCTCGATCTGCTTGAGCGTCTCGGGCCAGGCAGCCTCATAGGCTCCGGGCTCCTCGACCGGGTCGATTCCCTTGGAGCGCAGCACCTGGTCTGCCAGGAAATCAGGGTTGCCGCCAAGGATGATGTCCGTGCCACGACCGGCCATGTTGGTGGCGACCGTGACCGCACTCTTTTGACCAGCCAGCGCGACGATCGCAGCTTCCCGTTCGTGGTTCTTCGCGTTCAGCACCTCGTGGCGAACGCCGGCTTGCTTCAGCGCCCTGCTGAGCACCTCTGACTTGGCGACCGACGCGGTACCGATCAGCATCGGTTGCCCCTTATCGTGGCGTTCCGCCACGTCCGCGACGACGGCGGCGAACTTCGCCGCCTCCGTGCGGTAGATGAGGTCCGGCTGGTCGACGCGGATCATCGGCCGGTTGGTCTCGATCGGCAGCACCCCGAGACCGTAGATCTTCTGGAACTCCGACTCTTCCGTCTTGGCGGTGCCGGTCATGCCGGCCAGTTTCTGGTACATCCGGAAGTAGTTCTGCAGCGTGATCGTCGCGAGAGTCTGGTACTCGTCGCGGATCTGGACGCCTTCCTTGGCCTCCAGAGCTTGGTGCAGGCCCTCGTTGTAGCGCCGACCGATCAGGGTGCGGCCGGTGTGCTCATCAACGATCAGCACTTCGCCCTCGAGAATGACGTAGTCCTTGTCGCGCTTGAACAATTCCTTGGCCTTGATGGCGTTGTTCAGGTACGAGATCAACGGGGTGTTGACCGACTCGTAGAGGTTCTCAATACCCAGCCGATTCTCCACCGCGGTGATGCCCGGCTCGAGCACCGCGACGGTCCGCTTCTTCTCGTCCACCTCGTAGTGCTCATCGCGCTTCAGCGTTCGGACGAGCTTGGCGAATTCGGGGTACCACGCGGAGTTGTCCTCCGAGGGACCGGAGATGATCAAGGGCGTACGGGCCTCGTCCACCAGGATGGAGTCGACCTCGTCGACGATGGCGTAGTGGTGACCGCGCTGCACGCAGTCCTCCACCGACAACGCCATGTTGTCGCGCAGGTAGTCGAAGCCGAACTCGTTGTTGGTGCCATAGGTGATATCGCAGGCGTACGCCCGCCGCCGCTCCGCCGGGGTCATCGCCGACAGGATGGAGCCGACCTCGAGGCCGAGGAAGTGATGAATGCGGCCCATCTGTTCGGACTGGAACTTGGCCAGATAGTCGTTCACGGTGACGACATGGACGCCCTTGCCCTCGAGCCCGTTGAGATAGGAGGCCAGGACGGCGACCAAGGTCTTGCCTTCACCAGTCTTCATCTCGGCGATGTTGCCCCAATGCAGCGCTGCGGCACCGGCCAACTGGACGTCGAAGTGCCGCTTACCCAGGACCCGCTTGCTGGCCTCGCGGACAGTGGCGAACGCCTCCGGCATCAGGGAGTCCAGCGACTCACCATCGGCCAGTCGATCCTTGAACAGCTGAGTCTGGGAGCGCAGTTCCTCGTCCGACATCTCAATGAAGTCGGGTTCGATGGAGTTCACCTGGTCGGCGACGGCCCGCAGCTTCTTGAGGGTGCGGCCCTCGCCCATGTGCAGCATCTTGTCCAGTAGACCCACGGCGCTCGCGCTTCCTCATCGATAGTGGTTAGCTCAACCATCTTAGACGGCACCACCGACGCCGCGCCGCGCCGCGACGCCGCAGCGCGACGCGCGGTCAAGGTCACACT
>JBAVKY010000344.1:0-5622 GCA_049688555.1 Propionicimonas sp. | reverse complement strand
GGGAAGGGATCGGCGCGGGACCGCAGCGTGCGGCGTCCCGTCGATGGGGGTCGTTCCCCATCGACGCCCCCGGCGTCAATCGCGACGATGAGGGACGTCGGCAATCGGCCGCACCGTCCAGTCCAGGAGGATCCCTTGCTCACGTCAACCCTTCGCAAGCCCATCGCCATCTCGGCGGCCAGCTTGATGACCGTCTTCGGCCTGAGTGTCGCAGCACCCGTTGAGGCTCAGGCGGTGACGAACGGCGGCACCGTGATCGCCTCCCCGTGCCTCAATCTGCGAACCGGAGCGACCACCTCAAGCTCGGCGATCGCGTGCATCCCTCGGGGCACGTGGGTGACCGTCCAGTGCACCACTACCGGCCAGCGGGTCGCCGGCGGCGGTGGCACCACCGCGATCTGGGACCGAGTCGGCTATGCCGGGAAGACGGGCTACGTCACCGACGCGTGGCTCAACACCGGCACCATGAACCGGGTTGCCGGTGAGTGCCCCCCAGTTCTTCCGCCCGCACCCACGCCCGCCCTTGGCCGCTTCGTCGCCAACAACTCCGGCAAGGGTCTCGCCAACGCCGCCGGGACCTACCGAGGCGAGTGTGTGAGCCTGGTTTCGCAGTACCTGCTTCAGGTGTACGGAATCCGGACCGGCGCCTGGGGCAACGCGGTCGACTACCGCAGCGGTGGCTCCGCGGGCAGGCGCCTGGCCGGCCTCGGCTTCACGTGGCGCACGGACCGCGCATTCCGCAACGGCGACATCCTCGTCTGGGGCAACGGCTACGGACACGTCGCGGTCTGGTACAACGGCAAGATCTTCGATCAGAACTACGCCGGACGGCGAACTGCCGGCCTGGATCCGTTCTTCGGTTCCGGTTACCTCGGCTACTGGCGCCGGTAATCCCGGCGGGTGATCGTGGTGAGGTCATACCATTGGCCTCGCCACGATCGGCCGCGGTCGCGAGAGATACCCCGGGGGGTATAGGATGTCAGTCATGAAGACGGTCATTATTGGTGGAGTTGCTGGTGGGATGTCAGCCGCGACGCGCTTGCGTCGGCTGGACGAGAGCGCGGAGATCGTGGTGTTCGAACGATCGGGGTACGTCTCGTTCGCGAACTGCGGGCTCCCGTATCACTTGGGCGGTGTCATCGAGCAGCGCTCAGCCCTGTTGCTGCAGACCCCGGCAAGCCTGAAGGCTCGGTTCAGTCTGGACGTCCGGGTGCACCACGAAGTGCTGAGCATCGATAAGGCGGCGAAGACGGTACGCGTCCGCAACCTCGACAGCGGCGAAGACTTCGACGAGAGCTACGACTCCCTCGTGCTGTCGCCAGGCGCCAAACCCTTCGTGCCGCCGGTCCCCGGCGCCGAGCGCGCGCTGCCGTTGCGCAACATCGAGGACACCGACGCGATGGCAACCCACCTGGGTGCGCTCGAACCCGGGGCCGCCGCGGTCATCATGGGTGCCGGCTTCATCGGCATCGAACTGGCGGAGAACCTGGTGCATCGAGGCCTTGCCGTCACCGTGGTGGAACTGGCAGACCAGGTGTTGGCGCCGCTCGATCCCGAGATGGCCGCTCTGGTGGCCGCCACGCTCGCCAAGCAGGGGGTGCAGGTGCTGACCGGCGTGTCGGTGACCGCCATCGGAGCCGACTCGGTGACGTTGTCCGACGGAAGTAGCCAGCCCGCCGCCCTGGTCGTCGCCGCGATCGGCGTCCGTCCGGAATCGGGGCTCGCCGAGGCCGCCGGCCTCGCGGTCGACGCCCGAGGCGGGATCGTCGTCGACGAACAACAACGGACCTCCGACCCGGCCATCTTCGCGGTGGGAGATGCCGCGGTGAAGATCGATGCCCTGACCGGTGACGGCACCCTGGTACCGCTGGCCAGCCCGGCGAACCGTCATGGCCGGTTGGTGGCCGACGTGATCGCCGGACGCCCGGTGGCGGCAATGCCGGTGCTGGGGACGGCGGTGCTGGGGGCGTTCGGGCTCACCGCAGCGGTCACCGGTTGGAACGAGAAGCGCGCCCGCGCCGCGGGTCGTCCGATCCGGGTGATCCACACCCACCCGGCCAACCACGCCGGCTACTACCCCGGCGCCGAGGGCATGAGCCTGAAGCTCGTGATCGACGCCGAAACCGATGCGATCGTGGGTGCCCAGGGAGTCGGTGGTGCCGGCGTCGACAAGCGCATCGATGTGATTGCGACGGCGATGCGGGGTGGCCTCACCGCCTCGGACCTGGCCGACCTCGAACTCGCCTACGCACCGCAGTTCGGCTCGGCGAAGGATCCCGTCAACATGCTGGGCTATGTCGCGTCGAACCTTCGCGACGGGGACGTCGAGAACATCCAGTGGCATGAAGTGGCCGCTGAGGTCGCCAAGGGCGTCCAACTCATCGATGTCCGGACGCCCGGCGAGTTCGCTCGCGGGACGATCGACGGGGCGATCAACATCCCCGTCGACGATCTGCGGGAACGTCTCGCCGAGGTCCAGCCGGGCGCCATCGTGCATTGTCAGGTGGGACTTCGCGGGTACATCGCAGCGCGCCTACTGAATCAGCTCGGCAAGAACGTCCGCAACCTCGATGGCGGTTACCGGACGTGGGCGCGGCTCTGATTCGACGGATTCGCCGGCACGCGTCCATCACGGGCGCGCCGCTGGCCTGCGAGCCTGCCTGATTCGCCCCAGGCGGGCCCGCCCGGTAGAGTACGTCCTTGGCTGTCGACAGATTCGGTGGCCGAACGATACGCCCTCCTGCCATGGGAAGCGCCCATGGCCGCTCAAGACCAAAGGAGGTGGAGTTCGCGTATGCGCAAGTATGAAGTCATGGTGATCATCGATCCCGACGTTGACGACCGTCAGGTGAACGGCCTGCTGGACAAGCCGCTCGCTTCCTTCACGAAGGCCGGCGGCACGGTGGACAACCTGGAGGTGTGGGGCCGGCGTCGCCTGGCCTACGACATCCGCAAGAAGTCCGAAGGCATCTACGCCGTCATCAACGTGACCGCCGATCCCGCCGTTGTGAAGGAACTGGATCGCCAGTTCACGCTCAACGAGCAGATCATGCGGACCAAGGTCATCCGTCCGGATACCCGCTGACCACGATCCGCGTCCAGACGGTGACTCCCCCTCGTGACTTGTCGGGGGCACCTGACAGGCTTGGTTCCGTCCCAACGTCCGATCGAAAGAACTCTCATGGCTGGTGAAACCCTCATCACAGTGGTTGGCAACCTGACCGCCGACCCCGAACTGCGCTTCACCCCCTCGGGGGCACCCGTGGCCAACTTCACCGTTGCCTCGACGCCGCGCACCTTCGACCGTCAATCCGGGGAATGGAAAGACGGCGATGCCATGTTCCTCAACTGCGCCGTCTGGCGGCAGGCCGCCGAGAACGTCGCCGAGTCCCTGACCAAGGGGATGCGGGTCATCGTTCAGGGACGGCTTCGCTCCCGCAGCTACGAAACTCGCGAGGGTGAAAAGCGGACGGTGTTCGAGGTCGAGGTCGAAGAGATCGGTCCCGCGCTCCGGTACGCCACGGCCAAGGTCACCCGCACCACCGGTGGGGGCAACTACGGCGGTGGCAGCGGCGGGGCTGGCGGCCAGAACACGGGCTGGTCCAGCAACGCACCGAGCGATCGATCCGGCGGCGGTAGTGATCCCTGGGCCAAGGCCCAGAACGACGAACCGCCGTTCTGATCCGTCCATCCATCCTTCCCCGCGTCCGCGGGTAGGCACATTCCGGCGCACGCGCCGGGCTTTCAGACAACAAGGAGAGCACCACAATGGCCTCGTCACAGCGCAAGCCTGTGAACAAGAAGAAGATCGTGCCGGCGAAGTCCATTCGCATCGGCACCATCGATTACAAGGACACCGCCACGCTGCGGAAGTTCATCTCCGAGCGGGGCAAGATCCGTGCCCGTCGTGTTACAGGACTCTCGGTGCAGGAGCAGCGCAAGGTTGCCATCGCGGTCAAGAATGCCCGCGAAGTCGCCCTGCTGCCCTACGCCTCGACCGCGCGCTGAGAAGGGGAGCTGCCATGAAGTTGATTCTGACCGCCGAGGTTGATCACGTCGGCATCCCTGGCGACATCGTCGAGGTGAAGGACGGCTACGGCCGCAACTACCTGCTCCCACGTGGCTTCGCCATCAGCTGGACGCGTGGCGCGGAGAAGCAGATCGAGGGCATCAAGCGGGCGCGGGACGCCCGGGAGATCCGCTCGGTCGATCACGCCAAGGAGGTCCGGGCACAGCTCGAGGCGCTGTCGGTGAAGCTGCCCGCCAATGCGGGCGCGTCCGGCAAGCTCTTCGGCGCGATCACCCAGGCCGACGTAGCGCTGGCCATCAAGAAGGCCGGTGGACCAGCCGTCGATAAGCGAGCCGTCGAGATCGCCAAACCGATCAAGGTCGTTGGCGAGCACATCGTCGGCATCAAGCTGACTTCCGGTGTGGTGGCCCACATCAACGTGAACGTCCACGCCGCCTGAGCGTTTCTCGTCCACAGGCAGCGCCGGTCGTCCCTCGGGCGGCCGGCGCTGCTGCGTCCCACCCTCCCCTCGACGCCAGTGCCGCCCTTGGGCGGCCTGGTCTGCCCCCGGCCGGCCCTCGCCCTCCCCGCTGAACCGCCCCTGCCAGGTCACCTCGGCCTGGCGCCCTTACCGGCGCCCCGCCACGCCGACTCTGCGCCCCGTAAGTGACCTTGCGCGTGCTATTGAGGGCGCAGAGTCACCTACGGGGCGCACAGTCGAAGCGGGGGGAGCGCAGCCGCCGGGGGAGCGGGAGGGGTGGGCAGGGTGCGCGAGGGGAGCGGGTCAGCCATCGGTGAGGACGGCGTAGGAGGCGCGAATGTGGGCTTCCATCAGCTCGGACGCCTGTTCGGCGTCGCGGGCGACAATGGCTTGCAGGATGCGGGTGTGGTCGTTGACCAACCGCACCCGGAAACCGGGCCAGTCCGGCATCTCGAGCGAGGCGGCGCGGATCGGTCCGCGGACGGTCTGCCGGATCGCTACCGTCAGGTCGGCGACCAGATCGTTGCGGCCCGCCCGGGCGATCAGCACATGAAACTGGGTGTCGAGATCGGTGAACGCATCCACTGACTCGGCGGCCACCATGGCCGTCACCAGCTCATTGAGTTGGGTCAGCGTCTCGGCGTTCGCCCGCCGTGCCGCCATGGCTGCGGACGCCCGCTCCAGGGCGACGCGGGTTTCCGTCAGGTCCGTCATGCCAGAGCCGGCGATGGCCAGGTGCAGCCGAAAGATCCGGGCCAGCGCGTCACCCTGGGTGGGGTTCAGGCGGGTGCCGCCTCCCCGTCCGGTGCTCGCGGTGATCAGCCCCTGCGTCTGCAGCACACGCATGGCTTCGCGCACCGCGGAACGTCCCACGTTCAGCTGGGCGGCGAGATCTCGCTCGGGCGGAAGTTGGTCACCCTTGCGGTACGTGCCGTCGAGAATGCCGGACTCGATATGGTGCAGCACCACCTCGTAGGTGCGGACGCCGTCGCGATCCATTGCTGTCGCCATGGGCACATTGTGCTCCTCCCACGCAGTCACGGTGCCACACTGATGACGAGGACCGATCAGGCGCGATCCCTTGACTCTCACGCTCGTTGCCTCTAACGTACTTATATGGTCTGACCAATAA
>JBAVKY010000343.1:0-5057 GCA_049688555.1 Propionicimonas sp. | reverse complement strand
GGGGTACTTGTCGTGGAGCACCTTCGTAATCGCCGCGGTCAGCGTGGTCTTGCCGTGGTCGATGTGCCCGATGGTGCCGATGTTACAGTGCGGCTTAGTCCGCTCGAACTTGGCCTTTGCCACTTGGGCTCCTTTTCGGATGGTCGCCACGCGCTTGCTCGCGGGGCGTGTTTGGTTACTGACTGCATGGTCGCGGCCTGCTTGTTGAGGGCAGGCCCGACCAAGTTTTCTCTACCTGAGGGACTGAGTCAAACTCGGACCTCAGACGCCGCGCCCCTTGGCGATGATCTCATCGGCCACCGACTTGGGGCATACACCGTAGGAATGGAACTCCATCGAGTACGAAGCCTGACCGGAGGTCTTGGAACGCAGGTCTCCGACGTAGCCGAACATCTCACTCAGCGGCACCAGAGCACGGATGACCTTGTTGCCGTGGGCTTCGTCCATCGACTGGACGTGACCGCGGCGGCTGTTGATGTCGCCGATCACGGTGCCCAGGTAGTCCTCCGGAGTGGTGACCTCGACGGCCATCAGTGGCTCCAGCAGCGCCGGGTCGGCTTTTCGGGCAGCCTCCTTGAAGACCATCGAGCCAGCGATCTTGAAGGCGAGCTCAGAGGAGTCCACGTCGTGGTAGGCACCGTCGAGCAGCGTCACCTTGATGTCCTCGACCGGGTAGCCGGCCAGGGGGCCGAAGGCCATGGCCTCCTTGACGCCCTGGTCGACCGCGGGGATGTATTCCTTGGGGATACGACCACCGGTGACGCCGTTGACGAACTCGTAGCCGGTGCCTGGCGCCTTCGGCTCCAGGGCGACGATGACCTTGGCGTACTGCCCCGAACCACCCGACTGCTTCTTGTGGGTGTAGTCGACCTTGTCCACCTTGCGGCGCAGGGTCTCGCGGTAGGCGACCTGCGGCTTGCCGATGTTGGCCTCGACCCGGAACTCACGCTTCATGCGATCGATCAGGATCTCGAGGTGCAACTCACCCATGCCGGCGATGATCGTCTGGCCCGTCTCGTCGTCGGTGTGGACGCGGAAGGTCGGATCCTCGTCGGCGAGGCGCTGGATGGCGGCCGACAGTTTCTCCTGGTCGGACTTGGTCTTGGGCTCGATGGCCTGCTCAATGACCGGTGCCGGGAAGTCCATGGATTCCAGCACGACCGGGTTCTGCGGGTCGCACAGAGTCTCGCCGGTCGTGGTGTCCTTCAGGCCCATCACCGCGACGATCATGCCGGCACCGATCGAGTCGATCTCCTCACGCTTGTTGGCGTGCATCTGGTAGATCTTGCCGATCCGCTCCTTGCGTCCCTTGGTGGAGTTCAGCACCTGCTGACCCGCCTTGAGGACACCCGAGTACACCCGGATGTAGGTCAACTTGCCCAGGTGGGGGTCGGCCGCGATCTTGAAGGCCAGCATGGCCAGCGGGTCGTCATTGTCGGGGTGACGCTCGATCGGCTTTTCTGGGTGGTTCGGCTTGAAGCCCTCGATCGCGGGGACGTCCAGTGGCGACGGTAAGTAGTCGATGACAGCGTCCAGCATGGGCTGCACGCCCTTGTTCTTGAACGACGTGCCACAGATCACGGCGGTGATCTTGTTGGCCAGCACGGCGCGTCGGATGGCGGCCTTGAGCTGCGCGACCGTGAGTGGCTCACCGGTCTCCTCAGCCTCCAGCCAGGCCTCGGCGAACTCGTCGTCGTGGTCGGCCAGGGTGTGGATCAGATCATCGCGAGCCTCCAGGGCTGCGACCTTCATGTCAGCCTGGATCTCCTCGACGACGTAGTCCTCGCCGATCGCAGTCTCGCCCCGCCACATCAACGCTCGCATGCCGACCAGGTCGATGACGCCGGAGAACTTGGACTCAGCGCCGACCGGGAGTTGCAACACAGCCGCGACGGCGTTCAGGCGCTGCCGGATGGTCTTCACGCAGTATTCGAACGATGCGCCGGTGCGGTCGAGCTTGTTCACGTAACAGATGCGCGGCACGCCGTACTTGGTGGCCTGGCGCCACACCGTCTGAGACTGGGGCTCCACGCCCGCGACGCCGTCGAACACCGCCACTGCGCCGTCCAGCACGCGCAGCGATCGTTCCACCTCGACCGTGAAGTCGACGTGCCCGGGCGTGTCGATGATGTTGATCTGGTTGCCCTTCCAGAAACAGGTGGTGGCTGCCGAGGTGATCGTGATGCCCCGCTCCTGCTCCTGCTCCATCCAGTCCATCGTCGCGGCGCCGTCGTGCACCTCACCGATCTTGTAGTTGATGCCGGTGTAGAACAGGATGCGCTCGGTGGTGGTCGTCTTGCCCGCGTCGATGTGGGCCATGATGCCGATATTGCGAACCTTGGCCAGATCCGTCTTCAAGTCAATGGCCACGAGGGGTCAACCTTCCATTCGATGCGCGGTGATGCTAGGGCTTGTCAGGAGTGCAGGGCACGGTTTGACAACCGTGCCCTGCACCGGAGAGTCAGATGGTGTGGTTCGTCACCAACGGTAGTGCGCGAAAGCCCGGTTGGCCTCGGCCATCTTGTGGGTGTCCTCGCGACGCTTCACCGAAGCACCGAGACCGTTGGAGGCGTCGAGCAGCTCGTTCATGAGGCGCTCGGTCATGGTCTTCTCGCGACGCTGCCGCGAGAAGGAGACCAGCCAGCGCAGGGCCAACGTGTTCGCGCGGGCAGGCTTGACCTCGATCGGCACCTGGTAGGTGGCGCCACCGACACGGCGGCTCTTGACCTCCAGCGCCGGGCGGATGTTGTCCAGCGCCTTCTTCAGGGTCTGGACCGGGTCGATGCCGGTCTTGGCACGAGTGCCCTCCAGCGCGTCGTACACAATGGACTGGGCAGTGGTCTTCTTGCCGTCCAGCAGGATCTTGCTGACCAGTTGCGATACCAGCGGCGAGCCGTAGACCGGGTCGACGACGACCGGGCGCTTCGGGGCGGGACCCTTGCGAGGCATTACTTCTCCTTCTTCGCGCCGTAGCGGCTGCGAGCCTGCTTGCGGTTCTTCACACCCTGGGTGTCGAGCGAGCCGCGGATGATCTTGTAACGCACACCGGGGAGGTCCTTCACGCGGCCACCGCGTACCAGCACCATCGAGTGCTCCTGCAGGTTGTGCCCGACACCGGGGATGTAGGCGGTCACCTCGACCTGGGAAGAGAGCCGGACGCGAGCAACCTTGCGCAGGGCCGAGTTCGGCTTCTTCGGCGTGGTCGTGTACACGCGGGTGCACACGCCGCGACGCTGGGGAGAGCCCTTGAGCGCGGGCGTCTTGCTCTTGCTGACCTTGTCAGCGCGGCCCTTGCGGACCAACTGCTGGATAGTGGGCACCGGCTGGTATCTCTTTCCGTTGTCGTACTTCTGGCGCGTCCTGCCGAACGCAAGAACTGGTGTGGTGGCGGGGCGTCCCATCGGGGCCCCGAGGAGCCCGGCGTCAGCACGCACGAAGGTCCGGTCACCCGGACCCAGTGGACCAGATTAGTCGCTGTGGGCGGATCGGGCAAAATACGCCCCCACTCACCGGCTGGGTCGGCATCGGAATGACCGAGGCCGACCCGGCCAGCTTCAGCGCAAGTCCCCGCTGTCGTACTCGTCGAGCGGGATCGCCGTCCCACCGACCGACAGGTCGTAATCGTAAGGATCGTAGGAGAGGTCGTAGGCGGCAGCCCGAGCCTCCGCGGTGGGTTCCACCCGGATGTTGCGGTACCGCTCCAGGCCGGTACCGGCCGGGATCAGCTTGCCGAGAATGACGTTCTCCTTCAGACCGACCAGGGAGTCGGACTTGGCATGGATCGCCGCATCGGTGAGCACCTTGGTGGTCTCCTGGAAGGAGGCCGCCGAGAGCCACGACTCGGTCGCCAACGAGGCCTTGGTGATCCCCATCAGCACCGGACGGCCCTGGGCGGGGGTGAGCCCCTCGGTGACCATCCGACGGTTCTCTGACTCGAACAACTTCCGATCGATCAGTTCACCGGGCAGCATCGAGGTGTCCCCCGACTCGATCACCGTGATCCGGCGCAGCATCTGGCGGATGATGATCTCAATGTGCTTGTCGTGGATCGGAGCGCCCTGTGTCCGGTAAACCGCCTGCACCTCTTCCACTAGGTGCTCCTGAACTTTCCGCAGGCCGTTGACGCGCAGCACGTCCTGGGGGTCCGGGGTACCGGCATAGAGTTGCTGACCGGCCGCCACGTGATCGCCGTCGGCGATCGAGTGGCGGACGCCGAAGCCGTCCTCCCACTCCAGGCGCACGCGACGGGGCAGCGGGTACTCAACGTCCAGATCGCCGTCATCGCGCACGATGACCAGCTTGCGAGTCCGGTCGCCCTCCTCGATCCGCACCCGCCCGGAGGCTTCCGCGATCGGGGCCTTGCCCTTGGGCTGACGCGCTTCGAAGAGTTCCACGACGCGCGGCAGGCCCTGGGTGATGTCGTCGCCCGCCACACCACCGGTGTGGAAGGTCCGCATCGTCAGCTGGGTGCCGGGCTCGCCGATCGACTGGGCCGCGACGATACCGACCGCCTCGCCGACGTCGACGAGCTTGCCAGTGGCCAGCGAACGTCCATAGCACATCGCGCAGGTACCGGTGGCCGCCTCACACGTGAGGACCGAACGCACCTTGACCTCGGTGATGCCGTTCTTCAGCAGCTTCTTGATGTTGATGTCACCGAGGTCGACGCCGGCCTTGACCAGCACCTTTCCCTCAACCGACACGACATCGCTGGCCAGGGTGCGCGAGTAGACCGCCGTCTCGATGTTGCGGGCGGCAATCAGCTTGCCGTTCTTCCCGACCTCCGAGATGGACTTGGTCAGGCCGCGTTCGGTCTGACAGTCCTCCTCGCGGATGATGACGTCCTGGGAGACGTCCACCAGCCGCCGGGTGAGGTACCCAGAGTCGGCGGTCCGCAGTGCGGTGTCTGCCTGCCCCTTACGGCCGCCGTGCGTGGAGATGAAGTACTCCAGCACGCTCAGGCCCTCACGGAAGTTGGACTTGATGGGCCGGGCGATGATCTCGCCCTTCGGGTTGGCCACCAGGCCCCGCATGGCGGCGATCTGGCGCATCTGGGT
>JBAVKY010000342.1:0-2821 GCA_049688555.1 Propionicimonas sp. | reverse complement strand
CTCGGGAGCTTCGATTTCAATTCCCGGTTCTATGCCGATCATGATCTGATCGTGGGCGCGGCTGATCCGTTCCAGTTGTTCCGGATTCTGTTCGAGGTGATTCGTGGTGGCGGTTATGGTCCGGGTTCGCCGGTGGCGTTCATGTTGGACCAGTGTCACAACGTGGAGGACAAGGTGCCTGGTCAGATCCGGTCGGTGCTGAACGTTCAGGAGATGACCGCGAAGGCGCTGTTGGTCGACCGTGACGCGTTGGGGGCCGCGGAGGCTTCGGGTGATGTGTTGGGCGCGAACGGGGTGTTCATGGACGCGTTCTACACCGATGTGCGGGCTGATCTGGCGGCGTGGCGGGAGTCGCGTGGGTTGCCGGCCGATCCGATGGCCGCGTTCGCCGCGTCCGGCTACCTGGGCAGGATCGCCGCCGACCGCGCCGGCGGCACCCAAGCCGGCTGGGGGGCCTGAACACCCGTGGCCCGCTACTGCTTTCTGGGTCACGTCGACCCGGCCAACCTCGAGGAGTACCGGGCCAGGCATGCCGACGTCTGGCCCGAGCTCCTGGTCGCGCTGCGCGACGCCGACTGGCGCAACTACTCGCTGTTCCTGCGACCTGACGGCCTGCTGATCGGGTACGCCGAGTCGGACGACCTGGACGAAGCGCAGCGCCGTGTCGCGGCCACGGCGGTGAACGCCCGCTGGCAAGCCGAGATGGCTCGATTGTTCGGCACCGAGGGAGCGCCCGACGAGGCGTGGGAGTTCGTCCCCGAGGTGTTCAACCTCGAAGCCCAACTGGCTCGCGCCGGTGAGGCAGCCACGAGCACGGTTGCGGCCGGTCAACAACTGGTCAACACCCACGTTCACGTGCCGCCGAACTTCTCGGCGTTCGCCTCCGCCGCGGAGGTGATCGAGGCAGCCGTCGCGCAAGGCGTCCGGGCCGTCGGGATCTCCAACTTCTTCGACCAGCAGGTTTACGTCCGGTTCGCGTCCCTGGCGGCGGACGCCGGCGTCGTCGCGCTCTTCGGGCTGGAGTTCATCACCCTGGATCCCGAACTGGCGGCGGCTGGGATCCGGATCAACGATCCGGCCAACCCTGGTCGGATGTACCTGTGCGGCAAGGGCATTGACCCGTTCCAGGACAAGCCTGGCGCAGCGGCCGCAACCGCCCGAGCGATCCGCAGCGGCAACGATGCGCGCGCCACGGCCATGGTCGCCCAACTGGCGGCGCACTTCGTCTCCGTCGGGTTCGACACCGGACTGACGGCGGCCTCGATCGCAGCCGAGGTTGCCCGTCGCGGTGACGTCCCAGTCGAGTGGGTCTCGCTCCAGGAGCGCCACGTCGCGCAGGCTTTCCAGGAGGCGCTCGCTGTGCTCCCCGTGGCTGAGCGTGCCGAGGTACTGGCCCGCGCCTACGGCGGGCCGTCCGCGGTCGACCTGGACGATCCCGCGAAGCTGCAGGGTGAACTGCGCTCCCGGCTGATCAAGGTGGGCACGCCGGGCTTCGTGCCTGAAGTGCCGCTGAATTTCGCTGACGCCTACGCGTACGTGCTGGCGATGGGCGGGATCCCGACGTACCCGACGCTGGCGGACGGCGTTGCGCCGGTCTGTCCCTTCGAGGAACCCGCCGCCGAACTGGCGCAGCGGTTGCTGCAGCGCCGCATCTACGCTGCGGAGCTGATTCCGAACCGCAACACCAGCGCCTGCGTGGACGCCTACGTGAAGGCGTTCACGGACGCCGGCATCATCGTGATGGGCGGCACCGAGCACAACACCGCGGAGCGGATCCCGCTCGCGGTGACCTGTGCCGATGGCCCGCTGTCGGACGACGCGCGCCTCGCGTTCTGGGAAGCGACGTGTGTGGTCGCAGCGCATCAGCACCTGGTGAAGCACGGGAAACCAGGCTACGTGGACGAGGCCGGGGACCCGGTCGGCGGCGATGCCGTGGCCCGAAAGATCGAATTGGTGAGGCTCGGCGAGGCGATCATCGCCGCTCCAGGCCACAAGACTGCAGGAGACAGACAATGACGATGGCGAACCCCGTGGGGCAGGGACGGCTCGCTGATGAGCTGATCGAGGTCGCCCACCGTTTCGGTGCCAACCCGGAGTACTCGCGGGCGGGCGGCGGTAATGCCTCGGTCAAGCTCGACGGCGTGCTCTACATCAAGCCCAGCGGAGTGCCCCTGGCCACGCTGACCGCTGCCGACCTGGTGCCGTTGCGCATCGACGTGCTGTTGGAGGCGCTGACTGGCGAGGATGAAGCCGACGGAGACCCGGTGCAGGTGGCCGCGGCTGCCGCACGGGTCGGCGACCCCGGTGGTCGGCGGCCCAGCGTGGAGATCCTATTCCATGCCCTCATCCCCGACTCCCTGGTGTTACACACCCACCCGCTGGTCGCCAACGCGCTCACCTGCAACGCCGACGGGGCCGTTCTGGTGGCCCAACTGCTCGGCGATGAAGCGGTCCTGGTGCCCTACACCGATCCCGGCGTGCCGCTGGCGCGCGCGGTCGCGGAGGCCAGGGAGGCGTATTCCGTCCGTACTGGTCGGGAAGCCCCGGGAATCACGCTGCTGGGCAACCACGGGATCATCGTGGCCGGCAACTCCGCCGCGGAGCTGAACGAACGGGCCGAGTGGCTGACCGCCACTATCGCGGCGGCCATCGACGCGACTGAAGCACCCACGGCCGCGCCCGTTGACCAGGTGGCGCTGACGGCGCTCGTCAACGTGGTAGCCCCTACCCTGCGCGGCCTCCTCGGAACTCCGGACCGCCTTGCGGTGGTCACTTCCGACTCCAACGACCTGGTGCGATGGACGACCGCCTCACCCGCCGG
>JBAVKY010000341.1:0-11786 GCA_049688555.1 Propionicimonas sp. | reverse complement strand
GCCAGGGGTTGCCGCCACCAGCCCAAGAAAGGCCTGTGACCCCATGAGCTCAGTGCAGAGCACCACGATCGACCAGCGGCCCAGTTTCGCGAAGGTCCTGCTCAAATCGCCGATCCTCGGGCCGGTCGCGGCCCTGCTGATCGCTAGCGTCTTCTTCGCCGTGATGAGTCCACGCTTTCTCTCCGGCCCCAACTTCTCCCTGATCCTGCAGCAGGTGATGGTCGTCGGCGTGTTGGCCATCGGCCAGACCCTGGTGATCATCACCACTGGTATCGACCTGTCGAACGGCATGGTCATGGCTCTGGCCGGCGTCCTGCTGGCCAGTTTCGCCGCGCAGCGGGGCCTCAATCCGTGGCTGGCGATCGTGCTCGGTCTCGTGGTCGCGATGGCCTTCGGCATGCTGAACGGCAGCCTGGTCACAGGCGTTGGATTGCCAGCGTTCATCGTGACCCTGGGCACCATGAACATCGCCTATGCGTTGACCCGGATCTACACCACCGCCACGATCGCTGGGCTGCCCAAGGAACTCACCTTCCTGGGCGAGACGTTCAACATCGCTGGGACGGCGATCGCCAACGGCACGATCCTGATGCTCTTCCTCTACGCCGTCACATGGTTCCTGCTGAAGTACACCCCGGCCGGACGTTCGGTCTATGCGGTGGGCGACAACGTCGAGGCCGCGCGTCTGGCCGGCATCAACACCAAGCGCGTGCTGCTCGGGGTCTACACCTTCGCCGGGCTCAGCTACGGCATCGCAGCGGTACTCCAGGTCGCCCGAACCGGCGTCGGCGACCCACAGGCCGGCCAGACCTCCAACCTGGACAGCATCACCGCCGTCGTGCTCGGCGGGACCAGCCTGTTCGGAGGCCGCGGCAGCATCGTCGGCACCCTGATCGGCGCTCTGATCGTCGGTGTCTTCCGCAACGGCCTGCAGTTGCTCGGCGTCGAGTCGACCTACCAGGTGCTGATCACGGGCATCCTGGTCATCGCGGCGGTTTCGGTCGACCAGCTCACCCACCGCAAGTGACGACGGGGATGAGCCAGATGACCACCAAGGCCCCCGGACGGGTGCTGCTGGAGATGAAGGGGATCGGGAAGTCGTTCCCCGGTGTGAAAGCCCTCGAGGGGGTGAACCTCACCATCCGTGAAGGTCAGGTACACGCCCTGCTCGGCGAGAACGGCGCGGGCAAGTCGACGCTGATCAAGATCCTGTCGGGCGCCTACATCCGCGACGAGGGGGAGATCTTCTTCGATGGCCAACCGGCCGATATCAAGGCACCTGCCGATGCCGAGCGGTTGGGGATCTCCACGATCTACCAGGAGTTCAACCTCGCTCCGAACATGACGATCGCCGAGAACATCTTCCTCGGGCACCTGCCCACCAAGGCGGGTCGGATCGACTGGGCGACCATCAAGACACGATCTCGGGAACTGCTCGACAGCCTCGACGTGAGCCTGCCGGTGGACACCATGACTGGCACGCTCTCCGTGGCGCAGCAGCAGATGGTCGAGATCGCCAAGGCGCTGAACCGGAACACCCGAATCCTGATCATGGACGAGCCGTCGGCCGTCCTCAGCGAGAAAGACATCGACAACCTGTTCTCGGTGGTGCGCCGGTTGCAGGCTGCTGGCATCGGCATCATCTACATCTCGCACCGGTTGAAGGAGATCTTCGAACTCGCCGACGAGGTCACCGTCCTCAAGGACGGGCGCTACGTCGACACCAAGCTGGTCTCCGAGGTGGACATGGACGACCTGGTCAAGCTGATGATCGGGCGCGACCTGGCCGACGTCTACCCGAAGCCGAAGGCGAAGCCCGGTGAGGTGGTGCTGGAGGCATCGCATCTGGCCCAGGCCCATCTGGCCAAGGACGTCAGCTTCACCCTGCGTGCGGGGGAGATCATCGGTTTCGCCGGGATCACTGGCTCGGGACGCACCGAGGTGGCGCGGGTCATCTTCGGCGCGGACAAGCCGACGGCCGGGGAGATGAAGCTGCTCGGCAAGCCGTATCGGCCCACGTCGCCACGGGACGCGATCAACCAGGGGGTCGCCCTGGTGACCGAGGACCGCAAGCGTCAGGGGCTGTTGCTGAAGCTGCAGGTCTACTTCAACACCACCGTCTCGGGACTGGACCGGCTCACCAAGTTCGGCCTGCTGCAACTCAAGGACGAACAGACGCTGGTCAAGAAGTGGATCCAGGATCTGCGGATCAAGACGCCGTCGCCGGAGTTCATGGTGGTCAACATGAGCGGCGGCAACCAGCAGAAGGTGATCCTGGCCCGTTGGCTGAGCCTAGGCATCAAGGTGTTCATCCTGGACGAACCGACCCGCGGCATCGACGTGGGCAGCAAGGCCGAGATCTACCAGATCATGGCCGACCTGGCCGAGCAGGGGGTGGCGATCATCATGATCTCCTCCGAACTGCCCGAGGTGCTGGGAATGAGCGACCGGGTGATGGTGATGCGGGAAGGCCGGATCGTGAAGGAGCTCAGCCGCGCGGAGGCCTCCGAAGAGACCGTCATGCATTACGCCGTAGGTCACGACGAGGCAAGCGCCGAGTGACCCATGGCGATTGTTGAATCAGCTGATCCGACCGCACTCGCCGCCCGGCTTCTCGCCCGGGCGGCGGGTGCGTCCCGCCTCGTCCTCGGCGTCTGCGGTGCCCCGGGCGCCGGCAAGTCGACCTTTGCCGGGATGTTGCTCGACGAGCTCAACTCCGTCCGGGCGGGGACGGCCGTCGTCGTGCCGATGGACGGCTTCCACCTCGCGCAGTCGGTGATCGCCGCCGACGACCGGGCCACCCGTCGCGGCGCGCCGGACACCTTCGACCCGGACGGGTACGCGGCGCTGCTGCAGCGCCTGCGCGGCAACACCGACGACATCGTGTATGCCCCGGAGTACCGTCGTGAGATCGAGGATCCGGTCGCCGGGGCGATTGGCGTCCCGCGAGCCTGCCCGATCGTGATCACCGAGGGCAACTACTTGCTGCATCCCGAGCCAGCTTGGCGCCGGGTGCGTGAGCAACTCGATGAGGTGTGGTTCCTCGAGGCACCGGACGAGACCGTGCGAGTCGACCGGCTGATCGAGCGACATGAGCGCTTCGGCAAGGCCGCCGATCACGCCAGGGCCCACGTCCTGGGATCGGACGAACGCAACGCGGCCCTGGTGGCATCGCACCGCGATTCCGCCGACCTGATCCTGCGCTGGCCAACCTGGTGAAGCCCCCGCGGCACCGACAGGGGATGCCGGTCATGGCGGCTCAGGCGACGCCCGTCATGACGGCGCTGCGTTCCCAGAGTTGGTCGGCCAATGTCGCTGTGGCCCGCAGGTTGACCTGGTTGCTCAGCGTTCGTTCGTCGTAGTACGCCCCGGACTGCCAGGTCGCGTCGGGGGTGCCCTCGATGAACCAGCTCAGCGTGGCTCCGCCCCGCTCGGGGCTGATCAGGGCCAGCCGATGCAGCCAGGTCCCGTAGAGGTAGCGCAGCGGGCTGGTGGTGTCCGAAGCGAAGTTCGTGGCGACGTTGCCGGGGTGGAACGCCACCGATGCCACGCCCTGACGGCGGTAGCGGGCGTGCAGGCCCTGGGTGAACAGGATGTTGGCGAGCTTGGCGTCGCCGTACGCCCGGTGTGCGGAGAAGTGCTGGTGGTTGTTGAGGTCATCGACGTCGAGTCGTCCGAACACGCGGTTGGCGACGCTGGAGGTGTTGATCACGGCGCCGCCGCCCGCCCGAAGCTCGTTCAGCAGCAGGTGGGTGAGCAGGAAGGGCGCCAGATGGTTCACCTGCAGGGTCTTCTCGAAGCCGTCGACGGTGGGAGTGCGGTCGCCGAAGATGCCTCCCGCGTTGTTGGCGAGCACCTCGAGGCCCTGTCCGTCGAGCGCGGCACGGACGGCCTCGGCCAAGGCCCTGACGTCGTCGAGGCGGGTGAAGTCGGCGACGAAGTGCTCGGCACCCGTCACTCGTGCGATCACTTCGAGCTTCTGCTTCGAGCGGCCGGTGACCAGCAGGCGGTGTCCCTTCGCGGCTAGGCCTCGGGCGCTGGCGGCACCGATTCCGTCAGACGCGCCGGTGATCAGGATGGTCTTGCCCGGGCTGCCCATGCCGACAACCTTGCCAGGTCGCTCGGCTCATCGAATTCAGGCTGTTCCGCTTCATCTGGCACCCTTGCTGTCATGAGTGGTCTTTTCGCTTCGCGTCCCTCCGGCGAGCCGTGGTTCCGCCTCGGGCGCCTCGAGGTGACCACGGTGATGTTCGTCGTGCTGGCGGTGGTGGGCTCCTGGCTCGCCTGGGTCATCGTGCCAACGCTGCCTTCGCTGTTGTACTACTCCCCGGAGGCGCTGGCGGACGGTCAGGTCTGGCGCCTGGTGACCTGGCCCTTCGCGGAGGGCCTAACGCTCTGGAGTGTGCTGACCCTGTTCTTCTTCTGGTACTTCAGCACCGAACTGGAGAACCTCATCGGCCGGAACCGGATGGTCTGGTTGCTGCTGGGACTGTGGGCGAGCGTGACGGCGGCGGCCACGTTGACGGTGTTGCTGCTGGGCGGGGCAGGCGTGTTGGCCGGCTTCAACCTCGTCGAGTTCGTGGTGCTGCTGCTGTGGATCGCCGAGTTCCCGCATCGGAAGTTCTTCTTCGGAATCCCGGCCTGGGTGATCGGGGTGGTGCTGATCGGGGTGCAGGCGTTGGGCATGCTCGCCTCCCGCAGCGGGAGCGCGCTGGTGAGCCTGCTGCTGAGCGTGGTCCTGGTCGCGCTGGTGGCCAAGCGGGTCGGCCTGCTGCGCGAATACGCCTGGATCCCCGGGGGACGCAGTCCCGAGCGGTCTTCTCGTCCCCGGGCGCCGAAGGTGTCACGTCCCCGGGCGCGCGCTGAGCGCCGCACGCTCTCCGATCAGGAACAGCTCGACGCGCTGCTCGACCAGATCAACGACAAGGGGATTCACAGCCTCAGCGCCGCCCAGCGCCGCGAGTTGATGCGACTGAGGGCGCGGCTTCGGCAGGGCTGAGCCCGGTCAGGAGTGGGCCCGGTCAGGAGTGGGCCAGCGCCGCAAGGACGGACGCCTGCGCGTCCCCGGCAGTCGCGGGCAGCAGCGGAATGCCCATCGTGTTCATCACCTGGACCATGCCTGGACCCATGTGGTCGACCACGACGGCCGCGACGGCGTGATCCTTCAGGAAGCGAACGATGCGGGCGTGGTGGGAACCGTGGCTGCCTTCGTCGTGGGACTCGTCCCAGCCCACTTCATGGATCTGCCATGCGGTCACCTCGTCAGCGTTGACCTCGGCCACCGCGATCCAGTGGGCCCGTCCCCAAGCGGCGGCGGAGAGTCCTTCGGCGGTGACGGGTGTGGCGACGATCATGGGTTGCTCCTGGTCGCAGACGGTGTTTCCCGCCATCCTAGGGACCCAGTCCCACCGTGCCAGTCCCACAGTGCCAGCCCCACCCTGCCCAGTTCAGACGCAGCGGGCGCCGTCCAGGGTGTAACGAAGGCTGGACAGCACCACGAACTCGTCACGACCAGGCTCGACGCCGGTTGCCACCGATCCGCCCTCGACGCGGCGAACCTCACCCTTGGTCAGCCGGACGGGCTGCTCAGGGACCAGGGAGCCCTGGTTGTCGAACAGGTAGGTGACCTCAAGATCCCGGCAGGTGCTGGCGAAGACGTGAGCGATAGTCATCCCTTCCGCTTCGGAGACGCCGGGCCCCGGCTGGGTGCGGACCGTGATCTCGCTGAAGCCGTCGGCTCCGGCCCCCGTGGGCACCGGCCAGGTGCAGGCGCGGAGGTACCAGCGCCCGTCGCCGGCATCCCGCTTCTCGCTGGCCTGGGTGAGACCGTGACCGCGAACGCACTCGGTGACACGTGCCTGTACGTCGTCCGTCGACGTGGGCGCAGTAGCCGGCGCCAAGGCGGTGTAGATGGCAACGCTGGTGCCGATGACGCCGAGGAGCCCGCCGACCAGCCCGACAACGGCGAGCGGCCGCTCCAGGAACTTCCTGTCCTCCGTCATACCGGCCTCCTGATCAGGCGTTCGTGCCGTGCGGGGGTGGCACGCAGACTAGTGAGGATTGCTGGCATTCGACAGCCTCAAGTTCCGCAGCGCGCGGCAATTGTCCGATTGGACCCCAAGGTGCCAGGGCAGGAGGTAGTGTCCATGACTGACCGACGGTCAGTCGGTCAGGTGGTGAGTCTGGGGGACTGATCTCATGGCCAGGGTGACCAAGGCCCCTGAAGTGCGTCGTGAGGAGCTGCTCGACGTAGCCTTCGAGCTGTGTCGCACCCAAGGCTTCGAAACGATGAGTGTCGAGCAGGTGGCCCAGGCGGCGGGTGTCGCCAAGGGAACCTTCTACCACTACTTCACCTCCAAGGCCGATCTGCAGTTGCAGCTGGTGCAGCGCTTCGGTGACTCACTGTTCGACCACATGTCAGCCCGGCTCGCCACCGCGACCGGCAACGGGGTCGACCGCACCCTGGCGCTGATGCAGTCGGCGACTGAGTACAAGCAGGCTGAACGGTTCAATCTGGCCTACGCCGCGTTCCTCTACCGCGAGGAGAACTTCGCCCTGCGTCACCGGGTGTACGCCTCCTGGCGGGAGCAGGCAAGGCTGGTGCTGCTGCCGGTCATCGAGGACGGGGTCGCCGATGGTTCCCTGTCGGTGGCTGACCCAGAGGGGGCGGCCGACATCGTGTTGCTGTTGTGGTTCGATGCCGCCGACCACCTGTGGAACCGTGCGCTGGCCGCCGCGGACGCCGACGCCTTCGCCGACGTGATGGTGGCTGGCGCGGCCGCCATCCTGCAGGCCCAGGAGCGCATCCTTGGGGCGCCCGACGGGAGTTTCGCCGTCCCCATCGCCCCGGCGGCCTTGGCTGTCATCAAGGCGCTCCACGCCCAGTTGCAGGAGAACAAGCCATGAAGAAGAAGGCCATCGTCGCGAGCGGCATCGCAGTGGCCGCGGTAGTGGCTCTGGGCGGCGGCTATCTGTGGTCGATCGCCAACAACCGCACTCAGGTCGGTGCCGCCGTGGCGGTCGTGGCACCGATGAGTATCACCATCAGCGCATCCGGCTCGATCGTGGCGGATCGCTCCACCGGCATCTATCCGCCGACCGCGGGCACGCTCGCCGCGGTGAGAGTGCGCGACGGCGATGCGGTGGCGGCAGGTGCCGAGCTGGCGGTGATGGCCAAGGGCCCGCTCAAGTTGGCAGTCGCCCAGGCCGGCGCTGCGCACACGGCGGCCCGCGCCCAGTTGGAGGCCGTCGACAACGGGGTACCCGGCGCGATCGAGCGGGCCGCGGCCGACGCCGCGCTGGCGGCGGCACGTTCCCAGGTGACCACGGCAGCCAAGAACTACACCGACTACCTCGATGAGTACGAAGACGCGGCCACCGAAGACGAGCAGGACCTGATGAGGCCCACGCTGCGCACCCTGAAGACCGCCAAGGTCCAGGCCGACGCTGCTCTCAAGGCCGCGAAGGCCGAGCTCAGCAGGCTGTCGACGGCCGCCCGCGTGACCTTGGCACGTTCGTCCGCGCAGCAGGCGGTCGGTGCGGCTTCCCGGGCGCTCGCAGAGGCCGAGCACCACCTGGCCGCTGCCGAATTGACCGCACCCTTCGCCGGCCTGGTCAGCTTCGACGGTGTTGTCGAGAAGGGTGCCGGGGTGACCCCGGGCGCGGCTGTGATGACCTTGGTGGACCCCGACCGGCTCGCCTTCGAGGCCTCCGTCTACGAGACCGACATCGCCTTGGTCGCCAAAGGGCAGCCGGCCACGATCAGCTTGGACTCCTTCGCGGAATCGACCTTCACCGGCAAGGTGACGCGGCTGAAGTCCACTGCCCAGAGCACCGGCTCCGGCACCGTGGCCTTCGGCGTCACTGTCTCGTTCAAACCGGGCGGGGCACGGCTGTTCACGGGCATGACTGGGTCGACGGACATCGAGGTGGAGGCGATTCCCGACGCCCTCACCGTCCCGATCGAGTCGGTGCTGAGCGATGGCCGCACGCGCGTCGTCTTCGTGCTGGCCCCGGCGGCGGATACCGTCCGCCGCCAGGAAGTCACCATTGGGGCCTCGACCGACACCGCAGCCCAGGTCCTGTCCGGGTTGAAAGCCGGGGACCGGGTGGTCACCACAGGCGCGAGCACCCTCGTCGACGGCCAGCGGGTCCGGACGGACTGAGGCGAGCCGTGACCCAGACCGACATCGTCGAGGTAGCCGGGCTGACGAAGGTCTACGGCAGCGGCGCGGCACAAGTCACCGCGCTGGACTCGGTCGATCTTCGGGTGCCGGCCGGGCAGTTCGTGAGCGTGATGGGGCCGTCCGGCTGCGGCAAGTCCACCCTGCTGAACCTGCTCGGCGGCCTGGATTCGCCCACCTCCGGCACGGTGAGCATCGACGGCCAGGTTCTCGGACTCCTCGCGGATGACCGGCTCACCGAACTCCGTCGCCGACGGATCGGCTTCGTGTTCCAGTTCTTCAACCTGATCCCGGTGTTGGACGCGGTCGAGAACGCTTCCCTCCCGCTGCGGCTGGACGGAGCCCGCAGCGCGGAGGCAACGGCCATCGCCTGGCTGGAACGGGTGGGCCTGGCGAAGCGGCTGCATAATCGGCCCGATCAGCTCTCCGGTGGCGAGCAGCAGCGCGTGGCCATCGCCCGGGCATTGTCGACCGAGCCTGCCCTGATCCTCGCCGACGAACCGACCGGCAACCTCGACTCGAAGGCAGCCACCGAGATCGGCGAACTGCTGCGGCAGGTCAGCGACGAATGGGGCCGCAGCGTCCTGATGGTCACCCACGACCCACGGCTCGCCAGCTTCGCCCAGCGGCTGGTGCTGATGCGGGACGGACGGATCGTCGACGACGTCACCCTGGACGGCAGCCATGAAGGACCACGCCAGGCCCTGGAGAGGTCCGGTCTGCTGTGACCCTGGTGCCCACCCTGGCCTGGCGCTACTTGCGAGGACGTGGCGCCCGCTCGCTGCTGACCACGCTGGCCGTGGTATTCGGGGTGATGCTCACCTTCGGGCTGAACGGGATCCTGCCGGCCATGGTGGACGCCTTCACGCACAACCTGCTCTCGGCCGCCGGCAAGGTCGATCTCACGGTGACGAGCGCGTACAACCAGCCGTTCGAGGCGGACGTGGTCGACCGGCTGGTGGCCGTCCCCCAGGTCGCAAAGGTCAGCCCGGGAGTCCAGCGCACGGCACCTCTGCCACCGAGCACAGGCGATTCCGCCAATGCTCTCGCTCAGGTGGTCGTGGTCGGCATCGACCTGCCGAGCGCAGCCGAGATCCACGACTTTCGGCTGGCCGGGGGCCGGATGCTCACTGCGGGGGACACTGCGGCGACGGTGATGAACCGCGACCTAGCCGCGGAACTCGGGCTGGCGGTGGGCGACAACCTCGTGCTGCCGGCTGCCGGGGGCACGTCCCGCTTCCGGGTCGTCGGCCTGCTGGACGAGGCGACGCTGCCCGGCCAGGAATCGGTCTACGTCACGCTCGCCGCCGCCCAGCAGCTGTTCGGCTACGGCAGCCGCATCACTCAGATCGAGGCGGCTTTCGCCGAGGGCGTTGACCGCGAGGCCACGGAGCGGTCGGTGGCGGCCGCGCTGGGGCCGGACTATCAGGTGGGCGGCTTGTCGACCGAGTCCACGCTGCTGGCGTCGTTGCAGGTGGCCACCTTCGCCTTCACGATGTTCGGGGTGTTCGCCCTGGCCACGTCAGGCTTCATCATCCTGAACAGCTTCCGGACCGTGGTCGCCGAGCGGCGCCGCGACATCGGCATGCTGCGCGCCATCGGCATGCGGCGGCGGACGGTGACAGCCGTGTTCATGGTCGAGTCGCTGTGGCAGGGAGTGATCGGCACCGCGCTCGGGATCGCGGCGGGATGGGCGCTAGCCGCCGCCATGTTCGCGGTGATGGCCCCGATCTTCGAATCGGTCATGCACTTCACCGTGGCTGGCCCGCTGTTCACCCCCGCCACCTGGGTGCAGTCGATTGTGCTAGGGATCGGGGTGACCGTCGCGGCCGCCGTCCTGCCGGCGCGCTCCGCCGGTCGAGTAACCCCGCTGGAAGCGATGCGACCCCAGCTCGGTGAGGTGTTCGAGCGCCGGGTGGGGCGTCGAGCCTGGCTCGGGGTGGGCCTGATCCTGGCATCGCTGTTCGGCTTGACCAGCGGGGCGGCGACGTTGGTCGGGCTGGGTTCAGTGGTCTTCCTGGTGGGAATCGCGCTGGTGGCTCCGGCGGTGGTGAACCCCGTTTCGGACTGGGCGGCGGCGCCACTGGAGCTGCTGTTCTCGCGCGAGGGCGCGATCGCCCGGAGCAACCTGCAGCGCAACCCCGGACGCAGTGCTGTCACGGTCACCGCCGTCATGCTGGGACTGGCGTCCATCGTGGCGATGATCACCATGGTGACGTCGATCTTCGCCGGCTTCATCAGCTACCTCGACAAGTCGCTGTCGGCCGATTACCTGGTGATCCCGCAGTCGATCATCCTGGGCCAGGGCAACGTCGCGGCCGGGCCTCGGCTGGCAGCCGCGATCAAGAATGTGCCCGGCATCGTCGCGGTCTCCACGTTGCGGATCACCCAAGGCAAGGTGGACGGTGCTGACGTCCAGGTGATCGGCATCGATCCCGACACTTACCTGAAGGTGGCCGCCTTCGACTGGAACACCGGATCCTCCGATGCCGCGGTCGCCCAGTTGCGTAGCGGACGCTGGCTGATCGCCAACGGCATCTATGCCGCCCAGCACAACCTCGTCGTCGGGCAGGCAGTGCGGCTCGAGACCCCGAACGGCACCCGTACATACCATCTCGCCGGCATCGGCAACGACTACCTCAACGCCAAGTTGTCGACGCTCTACGCGTCCCACGCCAACCTTGAACGGGATTTCGACGTCACCGCGGACCTGCTGCTGATGGCCAACCGGGCTCCAGCTGCCGACCCGACCGACACCAAAGCCCGGATGGAGCGGATCGTGGCTGATTACCCCGCGTTCCGGCTGTACGAGTCCGAGTCCTGGCGAGCCGAACAGATGGCCACGTTCAGCCAGACCATCATCATTTTCGACGTGCTCGTGGCTGCGCTGGCGTTGCCCTCCCTGCTGGCGCTCGTCAACACCCTGGCCATCAGCGTGCTGGCAAGGACCCGCGAGATCGGCATGCTACGAGCGGTCGGTGCCACCCGCCGGCAGGTGCGGCGGATGGTGATGGCGGAGTCGTTGTTGCTGTCGGTGATCGGAACAGCCCTCGGCGCTATCGCAGGCCTCTGGCTGGGCTACGCCCTGGTGGCTGCGATGGGGGCCGTCGGCTGGCAGATGCCCTACGCGTTCCCGTGGTCAGGGCTGATCGCCACCGTGGTGGTCGGTCTCGTCTTCGGCGTTCTGGCAGCACTCGGGCCGGCTCACTCCGCTGCCCGCCTGGACGTCGTCGCTGCCCTGCACCACGAATAGCGCCCCTCGCCGGGGGCTGGGGGCAAGGGGGGTCGTCAGGGGGATTCCCGCAGGGGTCTTGGCGGCCGTGGGAGGAAGTAGCGAGCGTGGCCTTGCGGTCGTTCCAGCTGGCTGTGGTGCCAACCGGCCCGTACGGGCGCTAGCGAAGGTAAATCGAATACCTATTCGATATTCTCATGTGATTCTGAGGTCCACAAGGGGGTTCAGGGGCCTTCGGCGACGATTTCTGTCGGAGGCCCCTGGTTGGCTTGGTCTATGGGAAACCAACCAGCAGTGCAGGTGCTGTCGTCGATCGGGGTGATCCTCGATCGCTTCGACCCGGCCATGGTCGGGGCCGGGGAGCGGCTGGG
>JBAVKY010000340.1:0-2662 GCA_049688555.1 Propionicimonas sp. | reverse complement strand
CTTACTCAGGAGCGCCGCTCGGCGCTGATCACCGCAGCGGTGACGGGCCAGCTCGAGATCGGGAAGGTGGCGTAGCGGTGGCGATCCACAGCGAGTCCCAGTTCGAGACTGAGCTGTGCGAGTACCTCGAAGCCCACGGCTGGCTCTACTCCCCCAACGACGACGGCTACGACCGGCAGCGGGCGCTGTTCCCGTCCGATCTGTACGCCTGGCTGGAAGCGACTCAGCCGGAGGAGTGGGCGAAGAAGGTGAAGCCGTCCGCGTCCCCGGTGGTGCAGGCGAGGGCGAAGGAGGCCCTGCTCGATCGGCTGGGGAAGCTGCTCGACAAGGGGGAACCGGGCGGCGGGTCGCTGCACGTGTTGCGGCGGGGGTTCAAGGATGCGCCGGCGTCGTTCGCGATGCTGCAGAAGCGTCCCGAGACCGCGTCCAATACTTCGGTGAACGCGAAGTATGCGGCGAACCGGCTGCGGGTGATGCGGCAGGTGCACTACTCGACGAAGCACTCCAACTCGCTCGACCTGGTGCTGTTCTGCAATGGCCTCCCGGTCGCGACCGTCGAGCTGAAGACCGACTTCACCCAGTCGGTGACCGACGCCAAGACGCAGTACCAGCTCGACCGTCCGCCGGCCGGGGAGCCGCTGCTCGGGTTCGGCACCCGGGCGTTGGTGCATTTCGCGGTGTCCAACGACGAGGTGTGGATGACCACCAAGCTCGCGGGCGCCCCGACGTACTTCCTGCCGTTCAACCGGGGCAACCACGGTCAGGCAGGCAATGGCCTCGATGAAGCGGGCGGCTCGCCGACCACCTACCTGTGGCGCGACGTGTGGCAGCGCGACACCTGGCTCGACATCCTCGGCAAGTTCATCCACTTCGAGTCCACCAAGCACACCGACCCCGTCACGAAGCGGCAGACGTCCAGTCGGGCGTTGATCTTCCCGCGGTTCCATCAGCTCGATGCGGTGACCCGACTGGTCGCCGACACCCGGTCCGCCGGGCCGGGGTCGCGGTACCTGGTGCAACATTCGGCCGGGTCCGGCAAGACCCGCACCATCGCCTGGACCGCGCACCGGCTGGCCACCCTGCACAACGACGCCGGCGACAAGGTGTTCGACACGGTGGTCGTCGTGACCGACCGCAAGGTGCTGGACGACCAGTTGCAGGAGGCGATCAAGCAGATCGAGGCCAAGACCGGGGTGGTGGCCACGATCAGCTCGAAGGAGTCCGCCAGCAAGGGGTTCGGGGCGAAGTCGAACTACCTGGTCGAGGCGCTGACGTCGGGGAAGTTGATCGTCGTGGTCACCCTGCAGACGTTCCCGTTCGTGCTGGAGGCGATCAAGGCCGACAAGGCGTTGCAGGGTCGCTCGTTCGCGGTGATCGCCGACGAGGCGCATTCGTCCCAGACCGGGCAGGCGGCGGCGAAGCTGAAGCAGGTACTGACCGCCGCCGAGGCCGCCGATTTGGCCGACGGCGGCGAGGTCGACATCGAGGCGATTCTGGCCGCCGAGGCGGCCGCGAAGGCCGACACGTCCAACATCTCGTTCTACGCGTTCACCGCGACCCCCAAAGCCAAGACCCTGGAGCTGTTCGGGACGCCCGATGTCGTGAGCGAGCTGCCGCGTCCGTTCCACCTGTACACGATGCGCCAGGCGATCGAGGAGCGGTTCATCCTCGACGTACTGGCCAACTACGCCACGTATTCGACGGCGTTGCAGCTGGCCGAGAGGGTGAAGGCCGGCGGGATGCGTCCGCTGAAGACCGTCGATGCGGCCACCGGGGAACTGGTCGACGAGCAGGCGGCGACCAAAGGGCTGATGAAGTGGGTGAAGCTGCACCCGACGAACATCGCCCAGAAAGTCGAGATCATCGTCGAGCACTTCGAAGCCAACGTGAAACACCTGCTGGGCGGGCAGGCCAAGGCGATGGTGGTCACCGATTCGCGCAAGGCCGCCGTCCGCTACAAGCTGGCCATCGACGCCTACATCGCCCAGCATGCGCTGCCCGAGGTGACCTCGCTGGTCGCGTTCTCCGGCGAGGTGCAGTTCAGTTCGGACGATCCCGAGCCGCCTTCGTTCGCCACGTACACCGAGGCCTCGCTCAACCCCGGCGCCGGGGATCTGCGGACCGCGTTCGACCGGCCGGATTACCGGGTGATGATCGTGGCCAACAAGTTCCAGACCGGCTTCGACCAGAACAAGCTGTGCGCGATGTACGTCGACAAGCGCCTGGACGGGGTCGCGGCCGTCCAGACCCTGTCGCGGCTGAACCGGTACGTGCCCGGCAAGACCACGATGGTGCTCGACTTCGCCAATGCGGCGGACGACATCCTGGCCGCGTTCAAGCCGTACTACGAAGAAGCCACCATCACCGCCACCACCGACCCGAACCTGATCCACGACCTGCAGACCAAACTCGACCTCTCCGGGCTGTACAGCGACGACGAAGTGGACGCCGTGGCCAAAGCCTGGGTGCTGGCGTTGGGCAACAACGCGCTGAGCGGCGCCATCGCGCCCGTGCGGCAACGCTTCACGGCGGCCTTCGCTGCGGCGGTCGCAGCCGGCGACAAGACCCGCCTCGAGGAGCTGCAGCTGTTCCGCAAGGACGTCGCCACCGCGGTGAGGCTGTACGACTTCCTGTCGGCGATCATCGACTTCGGCGACACCGA
>JBAVKY010000339.1:0-6405 GCA_049688555.1 Propionicimonas sp. | reverse complement strand
CTCGTCATGAGCGCCGAAGACCTTGAGCAGTACGAATCCGAGCTGGAACTCCAGCTGTACCGGGAGTACAAGGACGTGGTCGGGATCTTCACCTACGCGGTGGAGACCGAACGACGGTTCTACCTCTGCAACGCCGTCGACCTCAAGGTGCGCACCGAAGGTGGGGACGTCTACTACGAGGTGTCCATGGGGGACGCCTGGGTCTGGGACATGTACCGACCTGCCCGCTTCGTGAAGAGCGCCAAGGTGCTGACCTTCCGTGACGTGTCGATCGAAGAGATCGCGCACTCCGACCTCCGGGTGCCCGAGAGCCTGTGATGCTGTGGATGACGCCCGAGCGTTATCCACAGCAAGCAGATCGCTGAACACATCCTGCCCAGACGTCGCGAAACTGCTTCGCGGAGGTGCGTTATGGGGAGCAGGGACGTCTGGCGGGCCGGGGAAGACCTGGCTGCCACCTATCTGACCGGTATCGGCTGGGAGCTGCTTGACCGGAACTGGCGCTGTTCTGCCGGTGAGCTCGACATCATTGCCGTCGAACCTGGGTCGCCCCCGGTGGTGGTGTTCTGCGAAGTGAAGTGCCGTCGGGGCCTTGGCTTCGGTGATCCCCTGGAAGCGATCACGCCCACCAAGCAGGCGAAGTTGCGCGAAGTCGCGCTGCACTGGCTGCGCGCTCATGAGCCGGCGGTGCCGCGGATTCGTTTCGATGGAGTCGGCATCCTGCTGCCGCGCGATTCACCGCCGGTGATCACCCACGTACGGGGTATCGGGTCATGACGCTCGCCAGGGCTTGGTCGGTGGCGCTGGTGGGTATGGAGGGCACGATGGTCGAGGTCGAAGCTGCGATCAGCAGCGGACTTCCGAGGACGGTTCTGGTCGGGTTGCCGGACACGTCCCTGTACGAGGCACGGGATCGCTGTCGGGCCGCCATGGCTTCGTCGGGCCTGGGTTGGCCGTCGGATCCGGTCACGATCAACCTGTCACCCGCGACCTTGCCGAAAGCCGGTTCGCACTACGACCTGAGCATCGTGGGGGCGGTGGGCGCGGCACGCGGAGCCTGTGACCCTGTAGCTCTGGAAGGGCGGGTGCTGCTCGGTGAGTTGGGGCTGGACGGTCGAGTGCGCGCCGTACGAGGGCTCCTGCCAGCGGTGCTGGCGGCGGCGCGGCACGGCTTCGATGCGGTGGTGGTGCCGGCAGCGCAAATGCGCGAGGCAAGACTGGTGGAAGGCATGCGGGTGTGGGGGGTCCATGATCTCGCCGACCTCTTCGACGTGCTGCGTGGTGGTGCCGGCGCGAACCCACCGTCCGGCTGCGCGCCGCCCACCGTGGAGCCATCGTCGCTCGACCTCAAGGATGTCGCCGGGCAGGTGGAGGCCAAGTGGGCGCTCGAGGTTGCCGCGGCGGGGCGGCACCATCTCTTCCTGCATGGGCCACCGGGGGTGGGCAAGACGTTGTTGGCAGAACGGTTGCCTGGGATCCTGCCCGATCTCGAGCTGGGCGAGTCGCTGGAGGTCTCTGCCATCCATTCGCTTTCTGGGGCCGTGCTCGACGACGGGCTGATCCGCCGTCCGCCCTTTTCCGATCCGCACCACTCAGCCTCGATGGCGAGCCTGGTGGGCGGAGGCGCCCGCATCGCCGTTCCCGGTGCGGTGTCGCGGGCGCATCGAGGGGTTCTGTTCCTCGACGAGGCGCCGGAGTTCTCCCCTCGGGTGTTGGAAGCCCTCAGGGTCCCCCTGGAATCCGGACGGATCGTGTTGGGGCGGGCCCTTGCCACGGCGGTCTATCCGGCCAGTTTCCAGCTGGTGTTGGCAGCCAATCCGTGTCCGTGCGGCCTGGCCGCCACCCCCGGCGGGAATTGCCGCTGTGCCCCCATGACGGTGCGTCGCTACGCCGATCGGGTTTCAGGGCCGATCCGCGATCGCATCGACATCCATCAACATCTGCGTCCGGTTCGGCGGGCCTTCCTGGCCGCCTCCCTTCGGTCCTCCGAGCCCAGTGCGGTAGTGGCCGAGAGGGTACGACTCGCACGGGAACGGCAGGGCAGGCGTCTGGCGGCAAGCGGGTGGCGGACGAACGGCGAAGTGCCCGGGCCCGCGCTGCGACGTCACCTCCCCCTGCCTGATGGCATCGAGTTGCTCGACGAGGCAGTGAGCCGGGGACGCCTGTCGGCCCGCGGCGTCGACAAAGTGCTCCGCATCGCTTGGACGATTGGCGATCTCGCAGGGGCTGACCGACCCACCGAGGAACATGTGCGGACGGCTCTGGCCCTGCGCCGGGGGCAGGAGCGAGGAGAACGGAGCAACCATGAGCGAGCGTGAGGCCCGGTTGGCCCTGAGCTGTGTCGTGGAGCCCGCCACCCCGGCGGTCGCTGAAGCGATCGAGGACTTCGGGGCCCAAACGGTTTGGCTGAGCCTGCTGAGCGGTGGAGAGAACCCAGTGGCCCGCCGGGCCCGCGCATTCCGGCCCGGGGCGGTCCAAGCGGCCGCCGAGGCGTCCGACATCCGGTTCATCGTGCCCGGCGATCCTGAGTGGCCTCCGCGATTGACTGATCTGGCCGGCTGTGAGGCGGTCAACGACATGACCGGGCCTCCGGTGGGATTGTGGATTCGGGGATCGGGCACCCTGTCCCAGTTGGTGGCGCGTTCTGTCTCGGTGGTTGGCTCGCGGGCCTGCAGCCCCTACGGCGAGACGGTGGCCACAGACCTCGCTGCCGAACTGGGCGAGGCCGGCCACTCGGTGGTCTCCGGCGGAGCCTTCGGCATCGATGCAGCCGCCCATCGTGGCTGCCTGGCCAGTCGCACCCCCACCGTCGTGGTGTTGGCTGGTGGTCTCGACCAGGCCTATCCGCCCGCCCACCGTCCCTTGTTCGAGCGGGCGGCCGAGCGTGGAGTGCTGGTCTCCGAGCTTCCACCTGGCCAACACCCGACTCGTTCCCGGTTCCTGAGTCGCAACCGGCTGATCGCTGCCCTGTCCGTCGGGACCGTCCTGGTGGAGGCGGCGGTTCGTTCGGGCGCGCGCAACACGGTCACGTGGGCGAACTGCCTGAGGCGGGTGGTGATGGCCGTCCCCGGACCGGTGACGAGCGCGATGTCCTTCACTCCACACCGGTTGATCCGCGAGGCGGAGGCGGTGCTGGTCACTCAGGCGACTGACGTGCTCGAACTCGTGGGGGCGTTGGGACGCGGGGCCGCCAGGCCGGCCTCCCCTCACCGCCGGACTGATGAGTTGAAACCTGATGAACTGCGGGTATTCGAAGCGGTCCCGGCGCGAGGGGCCCGCTCGGCCTCCGAGCTTTCGCTCGCCTCTGGGGTCGGATTGGCGGCGTGTCTGGCGATCCTGGATGGCCTGGTCGAGCGTGGCTTCCTCGTGCAGGACGACCAGTGGGACTGGCGGCTGCCACCACGGCTGCGCACCACACCACCCCTTCCCTTCGGCTCGTGAGCTTGGCAGCGCAACGGATCGTAGGGCTGCAGCGTGGTAGGGGCATGATGCTTCGTGTTCGTCGCCGGTCGGCGCATCCCTGGATCAGGGTAGGAATGGCCGGGTTGCTGCTGGCTGCGGTCGCTGGTTGCTCAGCCGGCGTGGGTTCTGCGCCTGCCACGTCCACCGTGACCACCGATGAGTCGGTGGATCGAATGGGCGGAGGACCAGTGCCGGCGGATGGGAAGACGCCCACAGCCGGTGAGCGGCAGATCGCTCGCAGTGCGTCTGTCAGCATCACGGTGAACAACGCCATGGACGCCGCCAGCGAGCTTGCTCGGCTGGCCGCTTCCCTGGGGGGATCCATCACCTCGGAATCGCTGTCCTTGGACACCGAACGTGCCCAAGTGTCCTACGTGGTGATGAGTGTGCCGGCCGCTCGGCTGGACGAGGCCCTCAGTTCCTTGGCAGGGCTCGGTGAGATCACCTCGCGGGTCATCGAATCCAGCGACGTGACTGACGCGGTCGTTGATGTCGACGCGCGGATCAAGACCCTGAGGGAGTCGATCGCGAGGCTGCAGGCGCTGATGAAGCGAGCAGGATCCGTGGCGGACATCGCGGCGGTGGAATCCCAGTTGACGTCGCGACAATCCGATCTTGAGTCGCTGCTCGCCCAGCAGAAGGCGCTGGGGACCATGGTGGAGAAGTCCCCTATCACCGTCTCGCTCACCGTTCGCGACACCGCGCAGCCACCCACGCAACGCGGGTTCCTGCCGGGTCTTGCTGCCGGTTGGGACGCTCTGCTGGCGACGGGACGGATCCTGCTCACTGTCGTCGGCGCCATCCTGCCCTTCCTGGGCGCGGCTCTGATCGTGGCGGCACCCCTGTGGTACTGGCGGCGCCGGCGGCGTCGCGCTGCGAAGGCGAAGGCAGGCGCAAGCGAGTCGGAGCAGCTGGCCCAGTGACCGTCTCAAGGCGTCACGTCGGCGTGTGGGCAACGTCGGATGCCATTCCGGTGAGAGGCGACGCCCGCCCAGGCGGGCGCTGAGCTGGGATGAGCGCGCCCCTCACGGAGCGCTCCCGGTTTCGCTACGCTGCCCGCAGCCTGATCGCTCGAAAAGGAGCCGCGATGAATCTGGAAAAGGTGATCTTCGGATTCTTCGTGTTGCTGTCAGCGACGTTGAACTTCGGATTCTTCATCGGCGACATTGGTGATCCCGCGCTCCACAACATTTACGAGTTGTTCGCCGCCGTCGTGGTGAACCTGATCGCCACCGTCCTCAAGTTCGGTGATCGTACGCAGATCGGGGCTGTCCACCTGGCCACCAGCCTCGTCGCTACCTTCCAACTCGTGGCGGCAGCGGTCGTGTGGACCTATGCCACCCAGGTGGCCGCCGGCGGGTTGACCCCCGATCTCATGGCCAGCGTGGTGTCACACTGATCCTCATCTTCTCGGTCAGCGTGCTGGGGTTGACGATGATCCCGGGGATCGACGGGGCGGGCAATCCGCATTGGATGAGCGCCTTCGACGCTTTCTACTTCATGGCCTATACGGCAACCACGATCGGCTTTGGGGAAATCCCGCACCAGCTCACGGTTGCTCAGCGGATGTGGGTCACGGTCGTCATCTTCGTCGGAGTGATCGGCTGGGCCTACGCCATCGGATCCCTGCTCGCCTTGATCCAGGACCGTGGCTTTCGGCGGACCGTGGCGCGGCGTCGAGCCGCAACCCGGATAGCACGACTCAACGAACCGTTCCTGCTCGTGGTGGGCTACGGCGGCGCCGCCAAGCACCTGGTCAGGTCACTGGACGGGATGGGCCGGCGGATGGTGGTCCTGGACTATGACGAGAATCGCGTCTCCGAGGTCGATCTGGACGCCTATCGGGCGGACGTCCCAGCGCTAACGGGCAACGCGCGCGACACGCGGGTGATGGTGCTGGCAGGGCTCACCCATCCACGCTGCGAAGGGATCGTTAGCCTGACCGGTGACAATCTGGTGAACCTCGATGTCGCGATGACCAGCGCCATGCTGCGTCCGGGGCTCCCGGTGATCGCTCGCACCAGTTCGCGTGAGGTCGCCGCGCGGATGCGCGCCTTCGGCGTCCAGGAAGTTGTGAATCCGCTTGATCGGTTCGGCAACCATCTGCGGATCGTGCTTCGAACTCCGGCCGGGTACCAGCTGATGGCCTGGCTGACCAGTGCCCCTGGCTCGCCCCTTCCGGCCCGCCATCCGCGTCTGCCGAAGGGCGGGTGGGTGATCTGCGGCTCGGGCAACCTGGCCCTCGAGCTGACCGAGGACCTACGGGCCGAGGGGCTGGCGGTGACCGTACTGGAGGAATCCGACGCGCTGGCGACGGCGGCAGCGGCCAATCCATTGGACGGCAACCCCGCGCTGACTGCCGCACTGGCGGGCGCGGTGGGGTTCGTGGCAGCGGCCGACGACGACACGTCCAACCTGTGGTTGCTCGAAGCCGTCCGGCGCTTGAATCCCGCGGTCTTCCTGGTGGTGTTGCAGCAGCGCGTCTCGAATGTGCCGTTGTTCGAGGCCCTCGGGGTTGACTTCGCGATGGCACCGGCCGATGTGGTCAGCCACGAGGTCATGGCCCGGCTGTCCAACCCGGCCCTCTACGGGTTCCTCAAGCAGATCCCGCACCGCAGCGACGAGTGGTCGCAGCGTCAGCTGCGCCGCCTGGTCGGACGGTGCGGGCGCCACACGCCGGATCTGTGGACACTGACCCTCAACCCCGCAGAGGCCCCGACGCTGATGCCGAGGTTGAAGGGCGGGGCGGTGACGATCGGCGACCTGTTGCGAAGCCCCGGCGGTCGCGAGCACCAGGTCGGTGCCGTAGTTCTCGCGCTGATCCGGGACGGGATCACCGAGCCGTCCCCCGAAGACAGCGAACTGCTGCTGCCCGATGACACGTTGCTCATCGCGGGCAATCCGGAGGCGCAGCGCGCCATTGACGCCACCGTGTCGCATGAG
>JBAVKY010000338.1:0-8647 GCA_049688555.1 Propionicimonas sp. | reverse complement strand
TCGACGATCTGCTCCACCGCCTGCGCTCCCTGGACGAGGGTGTGTCGCACCTCGAGCACGGCCGCCGGCCAGCGCCGTGCGATGTTCTCGACCACGTCGCGCTCCGCTGCGCTCCCCGCCCCGGTGATCAGTCCGATTCGGCGCGGCAAGAGAGGTAGCCGCCGCTTCAGGACCGGGTTGAACAACCCTTCGGCCTGCAACATTCGCTTGCGCTGCTCGATGGCCGCCAGTAGCCGTCCCTCGCCGGACGGACGGAGCTCGCGGCACTCGAACGTGAGGCTGCCCGACTTCGTCCACACCGTCGGCTTCACCCAGGCGGCTACCACCGTCCCCTCGACCAGCGGTCCGGCGGAATCCAGCACGGCGGTGGGCGTCGACAGCGTCACCGACACCTCGGCCAGCTGGTCCCGCAGGGTGAGGAACTGCGTGACGCCACCGGCGCGGCGCTTGATCTCGATCAGTTGGCCCTCCACCCACACCGGGCCCAGCCGCTCCACCCAGTCCTTCGTGGTGTTGACGATCACCCGCAGTGGTTGCGGGGCGTCCGGTGAACTGGGCAAGGCCATGACGTCAGCCTAGGCCCCGCTCGGGGGCTGGCCGGCGGGCACCTAGACTGGCGACCATGACTGATGCTTCAACCAAACGGGTCGTCGTGGCTGCGCCGCGCGGGTACTGCGCGGGGGTTGACCGCGCGGTCATCACCGTCGAGAAGGCGCTTGAGGTGTACGGGCCGCCGGTATACGTCCGCAAACAGATCGTGCACAACCGGCATGTGGTCGAGACCCTGGAATCGCGGGGGGCGATCTTCGTCGAGGAACTCGACGAGGTGCCCGTCGGTGCGACGGTGGTGTTCTCGGCCCACGGGGTTTCGCCCGCCGTCCATGCCGAAGCTGCGCAACGTGGGCTGAAGACGATCGATGCGACCTGTCCGCTCGTCACCAAGGTGCACAACGAGGCCCGCCGTTTCGCCGCCCAGGACATCCAGATCCTGCTGATCGGGCACAGCGGACACGAGGAGGTCGAAGGCACCGCCGGAGAGGCGCCCGAACACATCACTCTGGTCGAGCATCCCGACGACGTGCCGGGGGTCGAGGTAGCCGACCCGTCCAAGGTGGCCTGGCTGAGTCAGACCACCCTTAGCGTGGACGAGACCTGGGCGACGGTGTCGCGGTTGCGGGAGAAGTTCCCGGCCCTGATGGACCCACCCAGCGACGACATCTGCTACGCCACCCAGAACCGGCAGTCGGCGGTGAAGCAGATCGCCGCCGGGGCCGATCTGGTGATCGTGGTGGGTTCGGAGAACTCGTCCAACTCGGTGCGACTGGTCGAGGTGGCCTTGGAAGCTGGCGCGAAGGCCTCGTACCGCGTTGACAACGCCACCGAGATCGACCTGGCCTGGCTCGAGGGCGTCAGTTCCGTCGGGGTGACCTCAGGAGCCTCGGTGCCGGACGAACTCGTCCAGGGCGTGCTGGCGCTCCTGGCCGAGCACGGCTTCCCGCCGGCCGTCGAAGAGGTCCTCACCGAGGAGAACTTGGTCTTCGCGCTGCCGCCGGAGTTGCGCAGGGACCTGCGCCGCCAGACCGCCGGGGACTGAAGCCCGGGGCTGCTCCGATCAGACGAGGAAGCGGTAGAACGGGCTGTCGGAAGCCACCACCTCGAACGTGATCGGGCCGGCGTCCAGGCGCATCAACAGGTCGCCCAGCGAATCCGGGTCGCCAAGCTCAATACCGACCAGTGCGGGACCGGTTTCGCGATTGCTGCGCTTGACGTATTCGAACAGCGTGATGTCGTCCTCCGGGCCGAGGACGTCGTCGAGGAAGCGACGCAGCGCACCGGGCTCCTGGGGGAAGTTGACCAGGAAGTAATGCTTGCGGCCTTCGTAGACCAGGGCCCGTTCCACGATTTCGGCGTAGCGCGACACGTCGTTGTTGCCGCCGGAGATGATCGCCACCACGGTCTCGCCGGGCTGGGGACGGAACAGTCCGAGGCTGGCGGTGGTGAGGGCTCCGGCGGGCTCGGTGATGATGCCCTCGGTTTGGTAGAGCGCCAGCATCTCGCTGCAGATACGTCCCTCAGGGACGGTCAGCATGGTCGGTGAGTGGCGCTGTGCGACGGCGAACGTGATGTCGCCTGCTCGCCCGACAGCTGCCCCGTCGGCGAAGGTATCGATCCGCGCCAGGTCTGTCGGGGCGCCGGCGTCCAGTGCCACGGCGAGGGTCGGTGCCCCTGACGGCTCGACCCCGATCACCCTGGTCTCGGGGTGGTGTTCGGCCATCCAGGTCAGGCAGCCGGCGAGCATGCCGCCGCCGCCGACCGGCACCAGCAATACGTCGGGAGCCTTTCCGAACTGCTCCACGATCTCCTTGGCGACGGTGCCCTGGCCGGCGATCGTCCGCGGATCGTCGAAGGCGGGGACGATGCTGGCGCCGGTGCGCTCGGCCTCGGCCTTGGCCGCCGCGGCCGCGTCGTCGTAGGTGTCGCCGGTGACGACCAACTCCACGAGCCCCTCACCGAGGCTGCGCATCCGGTCCCGCTTCTGCCGCGGGGTCGTGCTGGGGACGAAGATCCTCCCGCGGATCCCGAGCCGAGCACACGCGAACGCGACCCCCTGGCCGTGGTTGCCGGCGCTGGCGGCGATCACCCCGGCGGCACGTTCGGCTTCATCGAGCTGGGCGATGAGGTTGTAGGCGCCGCGGATCTTGTAGGAGCGGACAGGCTGCAGATCCTCGCGCTTGAGCCAGACGAACGCGCCGGTCAGCTCGCTGAGCCGCTCGTTGAGTTGCAACGGAGTACGCAGCGCGATCCCCTCCAGGCGTACCGCGGCAGCATCGATGTCCGCCGCTGTTGGGCCGATGGGGCTCTGGGTGGCGCTGCTGGCCTCCTCGGAGGCTGTGGTCGACTCTGTCACAGGCGCCATTGTGTCACCAGCCTGCGGTCGGGTCCTGTGGGGCTGGCAGCAGGCTGGTGACACGACGGGGGACGACCGCTACGCCGTCCCGGTCGCCGGTCGGCGAGAGGGCTTGACCTCCGATTCGACGCGGAGCAGTTCGTCCAGGCTGGGCTGGGGACGGGTCAGCTCGCTGGCTTCGGGAGACGCGTTGCGCGTCCGTCCGATCAGGGCTGGCACGCCCGCCGCGTCTTCGACCAGTTCGGCGGTCGTCAGCGGACGGACTGCCGCCTCGCTCGCCTGGACGGGCGGCAACTCCTTGGTGGTGACCCGCAGGTCGCGGAGCTTTCGCGCGGTGGGAAAGACCCGTCCCTCGATGGAGCCCACTGCATCGTTGTAGGCCCCCACGGCGCTGGTCAGGGAACGCCCGACCTTGTCGAAGTGCTTGCCGAGGATCCCCAGTCGGTCGTATAGCTCACGCCCAAGGGTCTGGATCTCCTGGGCCGACTCGGCGAGGGCCGCCTGACGCCACGAGAAGGCCATGGTCTTCAGCATCCCGATCAGCGTGCTGGGGGTGGCCAGCACGATGCTGCGGCTGCTGGCGTACTCGTGCAGGTCGGGTTGCAGGCTGAACGCCTCGGCCGCCAAGGCCTCACTGGCAAGGAACAACACGACGAACTCTGGCGTGCTCCCCTCGGCTTTGTAGTAATCCTTTCGGGAGAGTTGGTCGATGTGGGTGTGCACGTTCCGCACGAACTGCTGCAGGTGGCGCACGCGTTCCTTGTCGTCGTCGGCTTCGTAGGCATCGAGGAAGGCGCTCAACGGCACTTTGGAATCCACGTAGATGAAGCGGCCCTCGGACAGGGTCACCTTGAGATCGGGTCGGATCGTGGCGCCCGAGCTGGTTTGAGTGGTGGCCTGCTGCTCGAAGTCGCAGTGCTCGACCATCCCGGCCAGCTCGACGACCCGCCTGAGTTGGAGTTCCCCCCACGCCCCGCGGACCTGTGGCTTGCGCAGCGCGGTCGCCAGGGCCGTCGTCTCGCGCCTCAGGTTCTCGCCGGTCAGTTGCACCGCGGCGACCTGGGCGCGCAGGTCGGTCGCGACCGCAACCCGTTCCTTCTCGACCTCGACGAGGCGGGAGTTGAAGCGCTCCAGGCTCTCTTTGACGGGTTGCAGGAGCTGCTCGGTGGCCTTCAGGCGTTGCGCCGCGGCCGCCTCCACCTGCTTGCCCTGGTGCTCCATCGTTTCGGCGGACAGCACCTTGAACTGGGCGACCAGCTGCTCGCGGTCGGCCGCGATCTCCGCGGCCCGGGCCACCGCGGCGTCGCGCTGGGCGGTCGCTCCCGCTACCGCAGCCTGGGCGCTGGCCAGTCGGGCTTCGGCCTCTGCCTTGTCGGCGCGAGCCAGGGCAGCGTCTTCGCGGGCCTGGGCGACCTCGGTCATCGTCCGCGCGGCATCGGTTCGGGTCTGGGCGGCCTCGCTGCGGGCCTGGGCCAGTTCGGCGCGCCCCCGCTCGTGCTCGGCCCGGGCCTGCGCGTCGGACTCACCCGCGCGCGAGCGAAGCGTCAGCCACGCCGTCGCCGCCCCGAGCGCGAGGCCCAGCACTATTCCGGCGATCAGCCCGACGAAGATTTCCATACCCAGCATCTTGCCGGGGGCCTGCGACAGTTCCGGTGACCGACCCTCGCCATCCCGGTGATTGCCGTGGCGGACGGTTGCCGGCCAGCGGCTCGCACATCGCGTCCGGAGCCGAACCAGCCGTCGTCCAGCACGTGGTGCTCGGTGGCGAGGGTGCCAGACTGGCAGTATGACCAGTCACCTGCAGGGCCTCGCCAGCTTCGTGACCGCCTCGCCGTCCTCGTACCACGCCGCCGCGGAAGTCGCCCGACGGCTCGAGGAGGCCGGTTTCACCCGGCAACGCGAAAGCGAACCGTGGCAGGCCACCGGGCAGGGCTACGTGGTCCGCGACGGTGCGGTCATCGCGTGGCGGCTTCCGGCCGCGGCTGGCGGGCCGGTGGGCTTTCGCATCGTGGGCGCCCACACCGATTCGCCTGGCTTCAAGCTGAAGCCGGAACCGGGCTCGGTCGCCTACGGCTGGTCGCAAGCCGGCATGGAGGTCTACGGCGGGCCGTTGCCGAATTCGTGGCTGGACCGGGAGTTCGGGCTGGCCGGGCGGCTGGTGACCAGAAACGGGGCGGTACGGCTGGTCGCGACACCAGCCTGGCTACGGATTCCGCAACTTGCGCCGCATCTTGACCGCACTGCCACCGAACGGCTCCAACTCGACCGGCAACTGCACCTCAAGCCGATCACCGGTGTCGGCAGCATCGATCTGCTGGCAGCCGTGGCAGCCTGTGTCGGACTGGAGCGGGCCGACATCGAAGGGCACGACCTGTTCGCGGCCGTCACCGAGCCGCCAGCTGTGATCGGCGTGGCGGGGGAGTTGTTCGCCTCGCCGAGGTTGGACAACCTCTCCAGCGTGCACGCCGGGACGGTAGCCCTGATCGAGAGCGCGCCCGGCACCCAGGTGTCGGTGCTTGCCTGCTTCGACCACGAAGAGATCGGCAGTGCCTCCCGCAGCGGCGCCCAGGGGCCGCTGCTCGAGGCTGTTCTCCAGCGGATCGCCTCGTCCCTCGATTGGGGCTTCGACGGCTACCACCAGGCGCTGGCGTCTTCTTCGCTGATCTCGGCGGACGCGGGGCACGCGGTCCATCCCAACTATCCGCAGCTGCACGACCCGGAGCACCGGCCGATGGTGAACGGTGGGCCGCTGCTGAAGGTGAATGCGAGCCAGCGCTACACCACCGAGGCCCCGTCGGCGGCGCTGTGGCAGCGGGTCTGCCGGGCAGCCGGCGTGCCCACTCAAGTCTTCGTGTCGAACAACGCTGTCCCCTGCGGTTCGACGATTGGCCCGTTGACCGCAAGCCGACTCGGGATCACGGCTGTCGACGTCGGAATCCCGCTGCTGAGCATGCATTCGGCGCGGGAGCTCTGCGGCACCGCCGACCCGGCCCACCTGGCGGCAGCTCTTCGGGCCTATTTCGCGGGCGCGGATCAGTAGCGCGGTGGGTTCGCCACCGAAGCCGGTGGTGAAACCCCCGCGATGACACCACTAGGCTTGGCCGACGTGGCTCTCACCATCGGCATCGTCGGACTGCCCAACGCTGGCAAGTCGACACTGTTCAACGCGCTCACCCGCAACAACGTCCTGGCGGCGAACTACCCGTTCGCCACCATCGAACCCAACGTGGGGGTGGTGGGTGTCCCCGACGCGCGGCTGCCCCAGTTGGCCGAGATGTTCAGCTCGGAACGGATCGTGCCCGCGACAGTGAGCTTCGTCGACATCGCCGGCATCGTGAAGGGCGCCTCCCAGGGCGAGGGCATGGGCAATGCCTTCCTCGCCAACATCCGCGAAGCCGACGCGATCTGCCAGGTCACCCGGGTCTTCCGCGACCCGGACGTGACGCACGTCGACGGTGAGGTGAACCCGGGCAGCGACATCGAAACGATCCGTACCGAACTGATCCTGGCCGACCTGCAGACGCTGGAGAAGTCGCTGCCCCGACTGGAGAAGGAAGCCCGCCTGAAGAAGGAGCGCCTGCCCGTCCTGGCCGCCGTGCGTGAGGCGCAGCAGGTGCTCGATTCCGGACAGGGCGTTCACAGCGCCGGGCTCGACCTGGAGCCGCTGGGCGAGTTCTTCCTGCTGACCGCCAAGCCGTATCTCTACGTCTTCAACTGTGACTCCGACGAACTGGCCGACGCTGCCCTGCTCGAACAGATGCGTGCCCTCGTCGTCCCCGCCGAGGCGATCTTCCTCGATGCGAAGATCGAGTCCGAACTCATCGAGATGGAGCCCGACGAGGCCCGTGAATTCCTGGTGGAAATGGGCATCGACGAGCCGGGTCTCGACACGCTCGCGCGGGTCGGCTACGACACCCTCGGGCTGCAGAGCTACCTGACCGCCGGGCCCAAAGAATCCCGTGGCTGGACGATCCGGAAGGGCTGGACGGCTCCGCAAGCGGCCGGCGTGATTCACACCGACTTCCAGAAGGGCTTCATCAAGGCCGAGATCGTCGGCTACGACGACCTGATGGCGGCGGGCTCGATGGCGGCGGCGAAGGCCGCGGGCAAGGTTCGGCTGGAAGGCAAGGACTACGTCATGGCCGATGGAGATGTCGTCGAGTTCAGGTTCAGCTCCTAGTCAAGGACGGTATTCCGGGTCGCCCGGCCCCACGACCGAGGCTGGCGTTCCTGGGCGGAGAGGCCCGGAACCAGAACTGTCCGACGGGCCCTCTACCGTCCGTACCATGATTGAACCCACCTCACCTGCTCAAATATCCGCCTGGAACGATCAGGAGGATCGTCGCGTCACCGAGATCATTCGCCGACACGGCTGCTTCATCCAGGCCGTCGCCGGCGAGCGCCGGACGCCCCCGTTCGCGTATTCGGTCGGCCTCTTCGGGCTCGGGCATCCCGAGCTCATCGTGTTTGGGATGGACCTTGTGTCCGCAGGCGGCACCCTCAACTGGTTCTTCGATCGCATCCGGGCGGGGGAAGATCTGATCCCGGGGGAGATCGTCGAGCCGCCCCGTTCCGGCATGCGCTTCCTGGTGGAGATCTTCCCCGAGCCGGGAGCGGCCCTCTATGCGGCGAACCGGCACTATCAGCGCCCTCGCGAGGCCTCGGTGCCGGCCTACCAGCTCACCTGGGATGTCAACGGCGCCTTTCCCTGGGAGCCGGGCTACCCCTATCCCGCCTGGCTTCAGCCGCGGCCTGGTGGCCACGTGGAGTGATGAGCGGCTCAGTAGGTGGCGAGACCCCGCGAGCGGAAGATCCCGCGGACCCGTTCCACCGAATCCTGAGTGGGCGGCAACGTGTCGGCCAGCAGATAGGTCATCCCGAGTTCGGTCCACTTGCTGCTGCCCATCTGGTGGAAGGGCAGCACCTCGACGCGGGTCACCGAAGCCAGCGAGGCGGCGTACTCGGCGATCGGTTCGATGGTGGCCTCGTGATCGGTGAGCCCCGGCACCAGGACGAACCTGATCCAGATCTCCACGCCGAAGGCGGACAACCGCCGTCCGAACTCCAGGGTCGGTTTCAGCGCTCGCCCGGTGAGGCGGCCGTAGGTCGTCTCGTCGCCGGCCTTGACGTCCAGCAGGACGAGGTCGATGTCGGCGAGCATGGCGTCGTCGGCGGACTGCCCGAGGAAGCCCGACGTGTCGAGGGCGGTGTGGATGCCCTTCGCTTTGGCGCCGGCGAGCACCCGACGGACGAAGGCCGGTTGGGCCAGCGCCTCGCCACCGGAAAGGGTGATGCCCCCGCCGGTCGCCTTGAAGACCCCGCGATAGCGCTTGATCCGTTTGAGCAGATCGTCGGCCCGGACCGGAAGCCCGTGACGCGTCCCGATCGTGTCGGGATTGTGGCAGTACAGGCAGCGCAGCGGGCACCCGGCGACGAAGGTGGTCATTCGAGTTCCCGGGCCGTCCACGGCGGTCACCAGTTCCCAGGAGTGAAGCATCCCGATCTCGCCGGTGCGCTGGCCGAGCAGCAGCTCGGATCGGCCGAGGTGCTCCACGACTGGGATCCCGCCCAGCGATTTCGCGCGAACGGGAACCAGTGGCTCCCCATTGGCGTCGGAGAAGGGCGTTCCCGGCTCAGTGGCCAAGGGCAGCTTGCGCTTCTTCCCGTATTCCCGCGCCCCGTTGTCATCCGGGACGCCGGCAGCCCCGACCCCCGCGTCGTGGGGGATCGGGGCTGCCG
>JBAVKY010000337.1:0-7315 GCA_049688555.1 Propionicimonas sp. | reverse complement strand
CTCCGGGATCACCCGGTCGATCAGCATCGGCGGGGCCACCGTCGAGCTCAACTTCAGCGCCACCGACGTGGCCAAGGGGAGCCCGCTGGCAGCCTTCGTCGAGGTGAAGATCTCGGCCACCATCAAGCTCGGCGACTTCGTCGAGATCTCGGGCAGCATCAGCTTCGGCGGCTCGACGGTGTCCGTCACCGGTGTCACCATCTTCCTCGGCGAAGGACCCGGCTTCCTACCGGACGGGACCTCGCGCAACCCGCTGGCCCGAGGCGTCTACATCACCGACGTGACCGGCTTCGCCCAAGGCGCCGCCGGTGCCCGCGCGCTGGCGGTGAGCGGGACCGTGGAGCTGGTGGGGTTCAGTGGCGTCACGCTGGCCGGGTCGGTGCAGGTGCTCTACAACGAGACCGCCACGCCGGTGACGTTCGGCGCCGGGACGGCCAACGCAGTGACCGTCGGCGCCGGGGCGGCCGGCTCGCCCTACGCCAAGGTCGTCGGGGACCTCAACCTCGGCATCGCTGGTCAGAGCCTCACCGGCAGCATCGGGCTGGAGAAGAAGCCAACCGGCCTGCGGGTCACCTTCGGAACCTCGGCCAAGACCGGCGGGTCACCACTGACCCTGACGCTGGGCGGGGACCTGGTCACGGTCAGCGTCGACTCGGGTGAGATCCTGCTGGCGCCTGCCGGCACCGCGCTGGTGCTGCAGGGCGGTATCGCCTTCAAAGCCGGCATCAGCATCGACCTCACCGGTGCCGTCGGCCTGCAACTCAACACCGGGACCGCCAGCACGGTCGTCGACGGCGTCACCCTCGCGCCGCAGTCCCTCCGCGTCCAGATCGGGACGCTGGGCGCCCGGGCCAGCCTCACCGTCGCCGGGCAGAGCGTTGCCGGGGTGTTCGTGTTCTCCCAGGTCGCTGGCCTGGGCACCGTGCAGATCGTGGCCACGGCCGTGTCGCTGAGCCTGGGCACGGCGACCGCCGGCCTGCGGCTTAGTGACGGCGAGGCGTTCTTCGCGCTCACCAGCGCCGGCGTCGCCGGACGCGTCAGCGGCACCGTCCAGCTGATCGTGCCGGGCGATGCCGTCCGATTCTCCGGGACGCTGGCGGTCGCCATCAACACCACCGGCGCCCGGATCACCCAGGATGTGGCCGTGGACGGCACGGCCATCACCCTCGACCTGCCCGCCGGCCCGTACCTGCGGGTGGAGGGCACCGCGATCCAGTTGCAGGTGGCGGGCCAGCGGATCAGCGGCAACCTGGTCTTCACCCAGAGCGGCACCGCGCCCAACACCACGGTCACCTTGGCCGTGACGAACCTGCAGGCCGGCTTCGGCAATGGCACCACCGACGTGGCCACCCTGACCAACGGCAGCGGCACACTCACCCTGGCCCCGTCCGGCATGTCGGGCAGCATCGCGGGAACGGTCAGCCTGAACGTCCCCGGCGTGAGCCTCTCCGGCACCATCGCCTTGCAACTCACCACGACCGCCACGACCGCAGATCTCTCGCTGAGCGGCAGCGACATCACCCTCAGCGTCGGTGGGTTCACCCTGGCGGGCAGCCTCACACTTCGGCAACAGACGCTGGCCGGCGGGGCCAAACTCACCAACCTGACCCTGGCCGTGAGCGCCGACTTCGGGGCACCGATCGGATCGCTCAACCTCACCGGGGCGCTCGCGCTGAGCCCGGCCGGGATGGTGGGCCACCTCGCGCTGGTCGGTACCTCGATCTCGATCGGCGATGTCACGCTCAGCGCAGACTCGCTGCGCTTCGACGTCGACACCATCGCCGGCACGGTGGGCCTGGCCGGGGTGAACCTGAAGCTGAACCTGGGCGGCCCGGAACTCAGCGGCTCGTTCAGCGTGGTCCGTCGCACCACCGCCGGGGGCGCGCGGACGGTCGTCACCGTGGCGGGTGCCCAGTTCCGCTTGAGCGCGACCGACGCCCCGATCCTCACCGGAATCAGTGGCATCTTCGTCGTGGCACCGACCGGGATCGCCGGCTCGCTGTCCGGGACGGTCGACCTCAGCAGCGTGCTGCCCGCCGACGTCGTGGTGTCGGGCAGTTTCGCCCTACTGGTCAACCGGACCACCTCACGGGTGACCGAATCGGTCACGCTCGGCGGTTCGACCATCAGCATCGACATCGCGGCGAACCTGCTTCGCGTCGCAGGCAACAACGTCACCCTCAGCATGCTGGGCCAGTCGCTGCAGGGGTCGGTGGCTTTCCAGCGCACTGGCGCCGGGGCCACCGCCGTCACCACCGTCGAGTTGTCCGGCATCTCCGTCCGGCTCGGCGACGGCACGACCGATCTGGTGGTGTTGAGCGAGGGGACCGGCAGCTTCACCCTCTCCGGTACGGGCGCCACGAAGCGCCTGGTGGGCTCGTTGGGCGTCACCGTCGCGGTGACCATCCCCGGCGTGAGCCTCAGTGGTGCACTGTCGCTGGCCATCGACACCGGCGCCCCCAGCTTCCGGATCGGCGGGACGGGCGTCGTCCTCACCATCGCCGGGCAACAACTCTCCGGCGACTTCTGGATCAGCCAGTCGGGCCTGGCCACCGCACGGGTGACCTCGATCAGCGCCAGCAACGTCAGCCTCTTCCTGGGCGATCCGGGCAGCACCCCGGCAACCACCGACGACCGGGGCGTCCGCCTCACCGGTGGCCTGGGCAAGCTGCTGATCACCCGCGCCGGGATCGCCGCCAGCGTGAGCGGCACCTTCGCCCTGGTCGGGATGGACGACCTGCCGCTGACCATCGGCGCGCTCCCGGTCAGCCTTGAGCTGAACACCATGCCGACCGCGGTCAACGACGCCGCGCTGGCGCTCGAGCTGCCGGCCGGCAGCTTCCTGCGGCTGCAACTCGGCACCACCGACCTCCCGGTGAGCATCAGCGTCGCCGGGCAGTCGCTGCAGGGCGTCTTCGCCTTCGAGAAGGTGCGCTCGGCCGGGGTCGACAAGGTGCTCAACACCACCGACGACGTCACCAGCCTGAAGATCGCCGCCACCGCGGTCAGCCTGTTCCTGGGGGCTGACGGCGGAACCCCGGCCGACTTCACCGATGACATCGGCGTCCGGCTCAGCGACGGCAGCGCCCTGCTGCTGATCACCCCCGAGGGCCTCGCCGGCACCATCGCGGCCACCGCGACCCTGAGCCTCGGCGAGGGACTCGGCGGGATCACGGCCACCGTGGCGGTCACCATCAACCAGATGCGCCGGGGTGTCTCCGGCAAGGTCATGCCGGTCGCGGTCTCGGAGAGCTTCCTGCTCGGCGGGGTCACCCAGACCCTCACCCTGGCCGCCGGCAACTACCTCAGCGTGGCGGTCACGGGCCTGGGCCTGACCATCGGTGGCCAGCAACTCGCCACGGACCTGTCGTTCGAGCGTCGCGCCGTGCTCAACGCCGACGGTTCCTTGCCCGCCACGCCGAGCTTCGTCATCACCGTCGCCCTGGCGAACCTGAGCCTGCGGCTCGGCAGCGCCGAGCGTGACGTCGTGGTCGTCAGCCAGGGCAGCGGCAGCTTCACCATCGTCGGGGCCAGCGGCGGAGCCAAGGGTGGCGTCGTCGGTCGGTTGTCGGCCACCGTCGCCGTCGACATCCCGGGCGTCGGTTTCAGCGGCACGCTCGCGGTGACCCTCAACACCCTGACCGCCCCTCGCCTGGTGGACGGGGTGAGTGTGGCGCCGGGCATCTCGGTCGCCGGCACCAACATCGTTCTGGAGATCGCCGGCCAGCGCCTCGTGGGCAACGTGGGGTTCGCCAAGAACGCCACCACCAAGGCGATCACCCTGGTCGTCAGCGGCGCCAGCCTGAGCCTGGGGGACGGGACGACAACCCTGGCCACGGTGACCGTGAGCAGTGGTGCGCTGCTGATCACCCCGACCGGGCTGGCCGGCTCGGTGCGGGCCGGGCTGGCCCTGTCGCCGTCGCTGAGCAGCACCTTCTCGCTGGAGGCCGAGGTGTTGCTGCAGATCAACACCACCCCGTCGGCGGTCAACCAGACGTTGAACATCGGCGGCATCGAAGCGACCATCTCGGTGCCGAAGAACACCCTGCGGGTGCAGGTCGGGATGGCCGACCAGCCGGCGAAGGTCACCCTGTTCGGCCAGACGCTGAGCGGCGTCGTGCTGTTCGAGCAGACCCGGACGGCCGCGGGGGCGAAGGTCGTCCGGCTGGGCTTCACCGGCGTCTCACTCTTCCTCGGCGATCCCGGATCGCTGGCCACCACCGCTGACGACGTCGGAGTGCGGTTCAGCAACGGCGCCGGCGTCGTCACCATCAGCCCCGGCGGGTTCGCCGGCCAGGTCACCGGCGACATCGCGCTGGCCAACCTGCCGGTCGGGCTCACCGCTCAGCTCAGCCTGCAGGTGAACACCCTGGGCGTCGCGGTCACCCAAACCGTCAGCTTCAGCAACGCCGACGGCACCCCGGGCGCCAGCGTCTCGATGGTGCTGCCGAAGGGCCCGTTCCTGCGGCTGGCGGCCAGCGACATCGACCTGGTCATCGCCGGCATCACGATCCACGCGAACGTGGCGTTCGAGCGGTTCGGGCCCACGGGCGCCCAGGTCACCCGGATCGCCTTCGCCAACGCGTCCCTCAGCAGCGGCCAGAGCATCGACGGCGGCAACAACCCTGGCCTGAAAGAGGCCAGCGGCGCCTTGGTGATCTTCGGGGTCGGCGCCGTGACCGCACCCGGCGCCACCACCGCCACCGACGTGAAGACCCTCACCGGGGGCGTCGCCGGCTCCCTCACCGGCCGGGTGGCCGGCGAGGGGGGAGGCTTCAGCATCAATGCGTCCGTCGGGTTCACGATCAACACCACGGGGGTGCTGGTCAAGCAGTCCATCGTGGTCGGCGATGCCAGCATCGTGCTCAACCTGACGGCCTCCCCGAAGTTCGCCTTCCTCATCCAGAACCTCGATTTCAGCTTCGGCGACATCCTCGAGCTGCGGGCCGGCTCGTTCTCGATCGGGACCGACGGCACCTTCTCGGGCAGCGGTCTGGAGCTCTTCATCGGTCGCGGACCATCGAAGCGGGCCGACGGTACGACCAACCCGGCCGCGGTGGGCGTGCTGATCAGGAACGCCACGATCGCCTTCATCAGAGACGCCTCAGGCTTCGCGCTCACCGCCACCGGCACCTTCGCCGTGCTGGGGCTGGACGGCCTGAGCGTGTCGGGCACTGTCGGTTTCGCCGTCAACACCGCCAGCGTCGCGCTCACCGTCCCCGGCGCGACGACCGCGATCCTGCCGGGAGCCTTCGCGTTCCAGGCCACCGGGCTGCGGATCTTCGTGGCCAACGTGTTCGAGATCAACGGCAACCTCTCGCTGACCCGCCAACCCGCCGGTGACCTCGACATCGTGATCGCGCCAGTGTCGATCCTGGTCCAGCTGGGTGGCACCAACATCGCCAGCCTGCGCGGCTACGCCTCCTTCACGCTGGCGGCCACGACGGGCTTCCGCCTGAACACCTTCAAGGTCGAGGACTTCGCGCTCTTCCCGAGCTCGGCGGCCGCCATCGGTGACGTCACCCCACCGACCTTGTTCCCCACCGCCGACCTGGTGAGCCCCGTGAAGGGTGCCGTGCTCGCGGTCCCGCCCGCCAGCATCACCGTGGTCTTCAACGACGTGAACCAGGCCGGTCTCAACGCGACCAGCATCCTCGACGCCGCTCCCGAATTCACGCTGTTGGTCAACGGCTCGGCCGCCAGCGTCACCGTGAATGGCCAGCCGACGCTGGTTTCGGGGAACACCTACCGCTACGCCATCACGAGCGGGGTGCTGCCCGCCAACGGCCTGGTCACCGTCCGCTTCCTGGCCGGGGCATTCTCCGACAGCCGAGGTGCCACGACAGCCGGTGAGGATGAGCAGTTCGTGCTGTTCACCCCGACGGCCACCCAATCGAAGCCGGGGCCGATCGCCGCATTGGCGAGCCCGAGCAACGGCGGCACCATCACCGTCGCCCAACTCAACGCCCAGCGGTACCTCGACATCACCTACACCAGCCTGGACGGCAATCCGATCAACAAGGCGAGCCTTGAGGTCGCCATGGCGCCGTTCACCATCACCGGCACCGGCGTCGCCGACCTCGAGGTGACCGCGGGGATCCCGACCGTCGTGGGCGGCGCGCCGCTGCTGATCGCCGGACGGGCGGACACCGCCACGTCGGTGACCTACCGGTACTTCCTGAAGGACAAGAACCTCGCGAACGCGGCGGGGCTCTTCACCACTGGCATCGTCACCCTCAGCTTCACCGGCAGCTTCTCCACGAAGAACCCCGGCACCGGCGCCCTCAGCCAGAACGCCAGTGGCCAGACCCAGTCGTTCACCATCGACCCGTCGGCGGCGGGGGAGAAGACCACCAACGGCGTCATCGCGCTCGGGCCGCTGAGCCTGCAGGGGCCCAGCATCGGCCTGGCCGATTTCGGCTTCGCCGACGGCATGGTCGTGCTCACGATCGCCCTGGGCGTCGACCGGGCCAGCCTGAACTTCGGCGGCTCGGCCGCGGGACCGCCCACGACAACGACCGCCACAGCCCAGACCAGCAGCGGCGTCACCGTCGACCTGATCGGCGTGCTGGGCACCTTCGACCTGGCCGTCGACGTCTTCGGGCTGTTGAGCGGCAATGTCCGGATCGAACCGACGGGTGCCTGGAGCCTGCGGGTGTCCTCGCTCGAGGCCGTCGTGCCGAACCTGGCGTTCCTGAGCGCGACCGGCGTCACCGTGAAGTACGACCCGACGGCGAAACTGCCGGGTCAGGAACTGATCCGGGTCAACACCGCCACGATCAGCCTGCCGCGGTTCGGGGTGACGGGTTCGCTGCGTCCGTACAATCCGGCGACCAAGTCCAACATCACCAGGAACAACGACCAGACCCTGACGGCCGGGATCGTCCCCGGCCTGGTCATCCGCGACAACGGCTTCAGCCTCGGCACGGCGGAACTGGCCTACGGCCTGGCCACCACCGCCAGCGGCCAGCCGGTCGACTCCGGCAACGCCCTAGCCACCAGTGATCCGAAGCTCAGCTTCGGCGGCATCCTCGAACTGGACGACATCCGCGTCGGCGTCTCCGGGCTCAGCGTGAGCTTCGGCGGCACCTCGGCGGTGGCGGGGTTCACCGGGCAGATCTACATCGCCTCCGGTGGGGCCCGGCTGTTCCCGGGCAAGAGCTTCACGGCCAGCATCACCGACCGCAAGACCGCCGATGACAAGCGGGCCGACGGCACCCAGGACGACGAGGCCTTCCGGATCGGCGTGACCTTCAGTGGCGGCAAGGTCGACGCCTTCCAGCTCAGCGTCGACACCCTCTCCATCGTGCTGGGC
>JBAVKY010000336.1:0-4273 GCA_049688555.1 Propionicimonas sp. | reverse complement strand
TTCGACGACATCCCGATCGTGATCCTGGCGCTCTCTTCGAACGACAACCTGACCGAGCTGTCCGCCAAGGCCAAGGACATTGTCGCGCCCGCGCTGAAGACCGTCCCCGGGGTGCGGGACGTCACGGTGGCGGGTCAGGAAACCCGCGAAATCGTCATCACCTACAACCAGGCGAAGGTCAAGGACTTCGGCGTCGACCCGACGATGATCGGCCAGGCCTTCTCGTCCAACGCCACCGCGATCCCCTCCGGGACGATTCGGACGGACACCGCGAACTACGACGTGCAGACCGGCACCACCTACTCCTCCGTCGACGATGTGCGGAACCTGCAACTGCAGGGGACGGACGGGCCGGTCCTGCTCGAGCAGGTCGCGACCGTCAAGGAACAGCCGGTCGAGACCACCACGATCTCGCGGGTGAACGGGAAGCAGTCGCTCACCCTTTCGGTGGTCAAGGAAGCCAGCGGCAACACGGTCAGCGTCGCGAACGGTGTCAACGCCAAGATCGAAGACCTCGAGCGGCAACTGGGCAACGGCGCGACCTTCGCCATCGTCTTCGACCAGGCTCCCTACATCGAGAAGTCCATCCACGACCTGTCGGTCGAGGGTGGCATCGGCCTGGCCATGGCCATTTTGGTCATCATGGTCTTCCTCGGCTCGCTGCGACCGACCCTGTTCACCGCCATTTCGATCCCGCTCTCGCTGCTGATCGCGATCGTCGGGCTGTGGACCGGCGGCTACACGCTGAACATCCTCACCCTCGGCGCCCTGACGGTGGCGATCGGACGCGTGGTGGACGACTCGATCGTGGTGATCGAGAACATCAAGCGGCACCAGGGCTACGGCGAGTGGGGGCGGGATTCGATCATCGGCGCCGTGAAAGAGGTGGCCGGCGCCGTCACCAGTTCGACGCTGACGACGGTGGCGGTGTTCCTCCCGATCGGGCTGGTGGGCGGCCAGGCGGGAGCGATCTTCCGTCCCTTCGCGATGACGGTGACCATCGCCCTGCTCGCCTCCCTGTTGGTCTCGCTGACCGTGGTGCCGGTGTTGGCGTCCTGGTTCATGCGTCCGACAGCCAAGCAGGTCGCCAAGGCGCGAGCCGACGCCGCCACGGAAGAGAAGGACACGCTGGTACAGCGGGCGTACCTGCCGCTGCTGAACTGGACGCTGCGGCATCGGCTGATCACCCTGCTGGTGGCGCTCGCGATCTTCGCCGGCACGGTGGCGCTGGCCCCGCAGCTGAAGACCGACTTCATCGGCAACATGGGCAATGAGAGCCTCAGCATTTCCCAGAAGATGCCCTCGGGAACCGGGCTGGCCGACACCGACGCCGCGACGAGCCGGATCGAACGCATCCTCGAGGCCGACCCCGACGTGCAGACCTACTCGACCAGCATCGGCGGTTCCACCTCGGTGTTCATGGGCAGTCAAGCCGACACGAACCAGGCCACCCTCACGGTGGCGCTGCGAGCCGGCAGTGACGCCACCGCCGCCGCGACCCGGGTGCGCGAGGGCGTCGCGGATCTCGGCGACGTCGGCGACGTCGAGGTGTCCATCGGCAGCGGCAGCTCCGGGGTCTCTGGAGTGGTGCTGTACGTGGAGAGCGCTGATTCCCGGCAGCTCGAGGCGGCCAGTGACAAGGTCGAAGCGATGCTGAAGGGCATCCCCGGCCTCACCAACGTGAAGAGCGACCTCGGCGACGCCCGCCAGATGCTGTCGGTCGACGTGGACGAGGACGCCGCCGCCGACAAGGGCATGTCGCAGTCTTCCATCGGCCAGGCGGTGGCCCGGGCCGTCCGCGGCCAGCTGATCGGCTCGCTTGCCCAGGGCGACACCACGCTGAAGGTGTACCTGCGCTCGCAGCAACCTGCGAAGAACATCGACGAGCTGCGCCGCATCAAGCTCCCGGTCACCACCAAGATGACCATGGACGCCCGCACCAATGCCGCGGACCGGGTCTCCGACGATTCGAAGGCGCTGCAGGACGAGTCCAAGGCGTCGGCGACCGACGCGTACAACGACCAGGTGAAGGCGCTGAAGAAGTCCCGGGCTTCAGCGGAGAAGAGCGTCGCGACGCTGAACAAGCAACTGAAGTCCGCCAAGCGGCAGCTGGACGAACTCCAGGACCAGCTCGAACTGGCGGCAGCGATTCCGCCGAGTGACATGAACCCAACCGTGACGGTGACGGTGCTGCAACTCACCCAGGCCGTCTCTGGGGTCACCATGCAAGTTGTCCAGCTCAGCCAGGGGCTGGCCGCGGCCAAGGGTGGCATCACCGCCGTGGACAAGCAGCTCGACGCGCTGGCGACCGCGCGCTCCAAGGGCCTGGAGGCCCAGGACAAGCAGCAGGCGATCGCCGACGCCGGCAAGGATGCCCAGAAGGCCACCGCCGACCCAGTTCGGTTGCAGGACGTCGCCGACGTCTCGCTGGTCGATGCGCCGGCGATGATCACCCGGGTGGACGGGACGCGCGCGGCGACGCTGACCGCGTCCTCGGAGTCTGGCAATCTCGGGGCCACCACGACGGCGATCACCGCGGGAGTGGCCAGGCTTGACCTGCCCGACGGGGTCAGCGTCCGGATCGGCGGGGTTTCGCAGCAGCAGTCCGACTCGTTCGCGCAGCTCGGGCTCGCGATGCTGGTGGCGATCGCGGTGGTGTACCTCATCATGGTGGCGACCTTCGGTTCGTTGCTGCAACCGCTGGTGCTGCTGGTCTCGATTCCGTTCGCCGCCACCGGGGCGCTGGGGCTGTCACTGCTCAGCGACACCGCGCTCGGCGTGCCGAGCATGATCGGCCTGCTGATGCTGATCGGCATCGTGGTGACGAACGCCATCGTGCTGATCGACCTGATCAACCAGAAGCGCAAGGCCGGGGCAGGCGTCGATGAGTCGATTGCCAGCGGGGCGCGGCTGCGCGTCCGTCCGATCGTGATGACCGCTCTGGCCACCATCTTCGCTCTGATTCCGATGGGGTTGGGGCTGACCGGTGGCGGCGGGTTCATCTCCAAGCCGCTGGCGATCGTGGTGATCGGCGGACTGGTCTCCTCGACGCTGCTCACGCTGTTCCTGGTGCCCGTCCTGTACGACCTGCTGGAGAAGTGGCGCGAGACCAGCGCGGCGAAGCGGACGGCCCAGCGGGCCGAGCGTGAGGCGGCCGCCGAGCAGGCGCTGGCGGAGCAGCAGGTCGCACCGGAGCAGCCCGGTGCACCAGAGGCTTCGCCAGACGGGCCGCCACAGCCGTAATCCGGCGCCCAGGCCCCATCGAACGCAGCCTTTGATGCACCACCATGTCGGGGGCGGGTGGCGGCGACGGATGAGGCCGCCGCCAAGGCCGCAGGCGGAGCAAACCGGGGCGCGAGACAAACCAGGGCACCAGAGCAGCCCGACGCACCAAAGCCTTCCCCAGACGGCTCGCCACAGCCGCGAACCGCCCCCCAGACCCATCGAGCGCAGGCTTTCGTGCACCCACCCGGTCGGGGGCACACGGCGGCGACTCGTGAGGCGCCGCGGAACGGGAGCTGGTGAAGCAGCCCGCTGCACCAAAGCCTCCGCTAGATGGGCCGCTCCGGCCGAAGACCGCCCCCCAGACCCCATCCAGCGCCGCCCTTGATGCACCCCACCCGGTCGGGGGCACACGGCCGCGACGCGTGGGGGCGCCGCCGAACCGGAGGCACCCGACAAACCCAGGCACCAGAGCAGCCCGGTGCACCAAAGCCTTCCCCAGACGGCTCGCCGCAGCCGTAATTCGGTCCGCGGGCACCGTCGAGCGCAGGCTTTGGTCCACCCAGCCTGTCGGGAGCGCGTGGCAGAGTGGTCCCACGATGAGGACGGACGCGCTCGACCGCTTCTCTGGGGCCACGAGCAGCTGGTTCCGGAGCAACTTCGAGGCGCCGACCAGCGCCCAGGCGGCAGCCTGGGAGGCCATCAGCTCCGGATCGCACACCCTCGTGGTGGCCCCGACCGGCTCCGGCAAGACCCTGGCGGCGTTCCTGTGGGCGCTCGATCGCCTGGCGACGACACCGCCGGACGACCCGACGCTCCGGTGTCGGGTGCTGTACATCTCGCCGTTGAAGGCGCTGGCCGTCGACGTCGAACGCAACCTGAGGGCGCCGCTGGTCGGGATCGGCCACGCGGCCCAGCGCCTCGGCCTGCCACGTCCGGAGATCGGAGTCGGAGTGCGCTCGGGTGACACGCCGGCCGACGAGCGTCGCGGCTTCGTCCGGCATCCGCCGGACGTCCTGATCACCACCCCCGAGTCGCTGTTCCTGCTGCT
>JBAVKY010000335.1:0-1546 GCA_049688555.1 Propionicimonas sp. | reverse complement strand
AGGCTTCCATGAAGACCGAGGTGATCGCCGCCGAGATCAGCGGCCCGGAACCAGCCCTTGAACTGCTTCGTCATGCTGAGGCCGATCTGCGCGCTGTGGGACGAATCACGGGAACGCTGCAGTGGTTGCCCGGTGACGGCCCGGTCACTGTCCATGTCGAACTGGGGGGTCGCGCCTGATGCGGCACGTCGCCCCCTGCCGGCAATTCATGGCTGCCGTGGCAGTGGCAGCGACCATGCTGACAGCCGGGTGTTCCGCCGACGCCCCCCGCAACAGCGCGGGAGAGGTCACCGCCGCAGCAGACAGCGATGCGTTCTCACTGAAGGTGGGCGACTGTACGGGGGCCCTGGGCACCGGCTCGGTAGACCAGATCCCGCTGGTCCCCTGCACCGACCCGCACGACTACGAGGCCTACGCCAGTATGCAGTTCACCCAGGACAGCTTCCCGGGGACCGACCAGGTGACGGAGCAGGCTGACGCCTTCTGCGCCAAGGAGTTCCACACCTTCGTCGGAATCGACTTCGAGAACTCGACTTATGGGATCTCGAGTCTGATGCCCACCAAGGAGTCGTGGAGTTCCGCAGGCGACCGTGAAGTCCTGTGCCTGGTCGGCAAGGATTCCGGCAAGATCACCGGAAGCCTGCGCGGCGCCAAGAAGTAGGCGACATGAGGAAGCCCCCGCCCATTGCTGGGCGGGGGCTTCTCACGTCGGTCACAGCAAGTCGACCATCACCGGGTCGGCCTGGGTCAGCACCGCATGTTTCGCCTCGTGCGGTGTGGTCGCCGCCCGGGCAGCAGCAGCCATCTGCTGGCACTCCGCCAAGGTGTGCAGGGCCAGTGCCGTCCGAACCGCTGACACCTTCCCCGGCGCCATGGAAAGGCTTGACACGCCGAGCCCTGCCAGCACCAGCGCCATGGCCGGATCGCCTGCGGATTCGCCACAGACACCGATGGGCTTGCCCATCGCGGCACCGCCTTCGCAGGCCAGCGCAACCACGTCGAGTAGCGCCGGCTCCCAGGGGTTCAGCAGGTCCGCGAGTTCGCCCTGCATCCGGTCGGCCGCCATCGTGTACTGCTGCAGGTCGTTGGTACCCAGCGATGCGAAGTCGACGTGATACAGGATCCCCTTCGAACGGATCGCTGCGGCGGGGACCTCGATCATGATCCCGACCTTCGGCAAGCCGACCGCACGGACGCGGTCCGCGAACCAAGTCGCCTCAGCCTCGGTGGCGATCATGGGCGCCATCACCCGGACGTCAGCACCCGTGGCCTTGTAGGCAGCGGCCAGGGCTTCCAGCTGAGCGTCGAGCACGTCGGTGCGGATCATCCCCAACCTGATCCCGCGCCGCCCAAGAGCCGGGTTTTCCTCCGGCCCCAGATCGGCGAACTTGAGTGGCTTGTCAGCCCCCGCGTCCAGGGTGCGGACGACGATGCGCCGCTTCCCGAAGGCCTCGAACACCTCGGTGTAGGTCTGAGTCTGCTCCTCGACGGTCGGCATCGTGTCGCGGTCGAGGAACAGGAACTCGGTGCGGAACAGTCCCACTCC
>JBAVKY010000334.1:0-3237 GCA_049688555.1 Propionicimonas sp. | reverse complement strand
GGCCGATACCGAACTGGTGGGCGTGTCAGCAGCGACGGTGGCCCGGCGGTTGTCGACAGTGTCGGGGTTCTTCGCGTTCTTGCAGGTCCGCGGTGACGTGGCGGCGAACCCGGTCCCGCGGGGCTTGCCGACCCGGCGCGAACGGCAACGCCCCCGCCAGGGAGTGCCGTTGACACGACGGGTCCGCCAGCTGCCCAGGATCCTTACCCCGGCCGAGGTGGACGCGCTGACCCAGGCGTTGCGGACCCACCGGGACCGCGCCATGGTCGCGGCGATGGTGCTGGGCGGCCTACGGCGCTGCGAAGTGCTCGGGCTGCGGATGGAAGACCTCCGGGTCGCCGAGCGCCGTGTGTTCATCCGTGATGGCAAGGGCGGACGGCAACGCCTGATCCCCGTCTCGCCGAGGTTCTTCACCGAACTGGCCGCCTACCTCGAGACCGAGAGGCCCGCGGGCGCGGCCACCGACACCGTGTTCGTGGTCCTGAAAGGACCTCACCGGGGAGGGCCGTTGTCGGTGAGGGGGCTGGATGAGGTCCTTGCCGGTGCCCGGCGGCGGGCCGGGTTGCCGCACGCGACCTGCCACGAACTGCGCCACACCTGCCTGACCCGGCTCCGGGAAGCGGGGATGGCGCTGGAAGCGGTGCAGGCCCAGGCCGGTCACGCCTCGATCGAAACCACCAGGATCTATCTCCACCTGGCCGATGACTGGCTCGCTTCGCAATACCGCAAAGCCGCCGAGGTCATCGACGCCCAGGTCTTCGCCGGCAGGGGTGTGCGGTGAAGCCGTGGGGTGAGCGGGGAACCCCTGGCCCGGTGCCGGGAAGCCCGCAGGCACGCCGCGGGACCAAGCGCAACGGGATGGCGCCGATGTGCCAGTGGCCCGAACTCCTCGACGCCGTGCCGGGGCTCGCTCGGCCGATGCGCCGCTACTTGGAACAGATCGACACCGTGCTGCGTCCGGGAAGTGTCCGCAACACCGACCAGGCGCTGCGCTCGTTCGCGACCTTCCTGCTCCAGCACCATCCCGAAGTGACCAGCCTGGCCCAGGTCGCGCGGGCCCACATCGAGGGATACAAGCCGTGGCTCGCCGCCCGGCCAGGCCGGCAACAGCTGGCCTCGAACGCGACCCTGGCCCACCGGCTCGGCACGCTGCGCATGTTCTTCGTCCGGATCGACGAATGGGCCTGGGACGAAGCCCCGCCACGAGTGCCGATGTTCCCCGGTGACCTGCCCCGCCAAGACCACCCGCTACCCAAAGCCCTCGACGACCCGACCGCCGCGAAACTGCTCCGTGCCGCCCACCGCGACGACCGGCTGCTGGTCAGGGTCACCGTCGAAGTCCTGCTCCGCACCGGCCTGCGGGTCAGCGAGTACATCGCGCTGCCCGCGAACGCCGTAGTCCAGTTCGGTGAGATGCCCTGGCTGCACGTACCGGTCGGCAAGCTCCGCGACGACCGCTACCTACCGCTGCACCCCGACCTGGTCGACCTCATCGACACCTACCGAACCAGCTACGTCGACCCGGCGAACCCGCTGCTCCTGCCACGCGAGAACGGCCGGCCCGCCGACCGTCACTCCGTCACCTGACCTGTTTCAGCCCGAATGTCGCATTTCGCGGGTTTGATCAGTCCACCCCTGGCGGGTCTGGACGATGGTTGTGGAATTGATTGTTCCGCTGTTGGCGGTGGTGAGCAAGCCGACGCTGGGCGGCGTCGTGCAGGCCCTTGCGGCGGGCGGCGCGGATGGCCTCGCCCCTGCCTTGGTGTTCGTCGTCGGGGGTGACGTAGCCGATGCTGGAGTGCAACCGGGTCGTGTTGTACTCGGTGCGGATGCGGTCGAGTTCGGCCCGGAGAACGGCGGGGTCGGTGATCGCCAACAGGTGGGGCCACTCGCCCTTCAGGGTGCCGTTCAACGACTCGATCCAGGCTTGGTCGGTCGGGGTGGAGGGCCGGCCGAAGTGCTGCGCGATCGCGACCAGGGCCATGAACCGGCGGGTGCCGGTGGCGATCATCTGCGACCCGTTGTCGGAGACTGCGAGCAGCAGTGGGGTGAGGCCGTCGTCGGCGTCGGGGTCGACCCGGCCGGACGCAGCCCGCGCCAACGCGTCGTCGAGGAGGCCCTCGGATTCGAGGGCGGTGGTGAACGCGGCCTGGACCTGGGTGGTGGTTTCCTCGCTGGAGACCAGATGGGTGAGCCACTTGCGTGACACGAGGTCCTCGATGATCAGCACCTTCGCGCCGCACCGCATGAAGTGGGTGGTGTCGTAGATCCAGATCGAGTTCGGCTTGTAGGACGCCCAGTCCGGGAAGGGTCGCCGCACCCCTTTCGCGGGCCGTGGTAGCGGCCGAAAGTGCTTGTCAGACTCGATCAACACCCGGCGGACGGTGGACGGCGACGCCCAGAAGCGGCCAAGATAAGAGCCGCGATGAGCGAGCCGGCGATGGGAGCGGTCCCGCTCGCCCCAGTCGTCGAACACGGCCAGGATCTGGGCGATCTCGTCATCGAGCAGACTGTTCACCACCACCCCGCCCGGCTTCCGGTCGACCAGATCGGCGCGGCGATGCTGCCAGCGTTCCACCCGTCGCCGGCTGATCTTCAGCACCTCGCAGGCAGCCTGCACGCTCCACCCCTGTTCGACGGCGTGCTCGACCAGCGCCAGCAGGCCGGCCTTGCCGGTGGCGTCCACCCGGATGGGCACCGGCAAGGTCACCGCCATCCGGAGCCCCCTTTTCCCTCCAACAACGTGAGCTTGACCGCCAGCTCCTTCACCGCCTCCGATAACCGGGCGACCTCGGCGTTCGCCGCTTCCAGCTCAACATCGCGGGCCGTCTTCCCGACCCCCGGTTTCGACGCCGACAGAGCAGCCAGGGCCCCTTCCTTGGCGACCTGGCGCAGCTTCATGATCGTCGAGCGGTCCACCCCCGCCGACTCCGCAGCCTGGTTGATCGTGGTCTCACCACGCACCAACTGCAGAAAGATCTCGTACTTCACCGACGGCGCCAACAACTTCTTCGCCCGCCGCGACCTGACCGGCAGGGTCGCTACGGCATCCTTGTTCGCACTGGTCACAGACACTCACTCTCGGGTCAGCCAGACCCCCACAGTGTGGTCTGATCAAAACCCGAAACTGCGACATGATCCCTGACGCAAGACAGCGTGGCCAGCATCAACACCGCGTTCACCCCTCGGTTGAACAGCAGCGGGATCATGCCCGAGTCGTGGGGCGCCTGCTCGATC
>JBAVKY010000333.1:0-2952 GCA_049688555.1 Propionicimonas sp. | reverse complement strand
GGGAGGGCCACACCGTCCAGCGGGGACTCAGCGGGGGCCGCGGGGTCGGCGTGAGCCATGGCAGCCGCACCGGTGAGGCTGACCGAGGCCAGCAGGGCGGCTGCGGTCCCCAGCGCGAAGGGCCGGCGGGCCCTCATGCCTGGGGCGGTCATACTTGCCTTGCTTTTCATACCTGTTCCTTGCCTTCGTGGACACCAACAAGTGGTCATGGTCGAGATCGACTCGCGTCTGGACCCTGCCATCGCTCGGATGCCCCCGACTGCAGGAACTCAAACCTCCCAAAACCCCCGAATCACGCCCAACGGACCATTCCATCGTCAGCGCCCGGGACCTCCACAGCATCGGAGGCTGCTCCCCGGCCCGAACAGCACTGAGGGGGCCAGCCCGCGGGCTGACCCCCTCGTGGTCAGGTCGTCGTCGTGAGGACCCTTTGTAGCTGCTACCGCTTGATCCGGACCTTGGCAGACTTGACGCCCTGGTGGCCGTGCTGCGCCTTGACCCACACCCGATAGGTGCCCTTCTTCAGGTTGATGGTTCGGGTCTCCGCATTGCCCTTGGTCTTGTAGGTCTTCTTCAGCGTCTTCCAGGTGCCGTCGCTGCGCTTCTTCTGGATCTTGACCCGCCAGCAGTCCTTGCCAAGGTTCGGGTTCACGTTCAACGACAGCTTGGAACGGTGCGAGACCGCCTTCACCGCGACCGACGGCTTGGGCTCGGACGGGGCAACTACCTCTTCGGTGCCCTCGTAGATCACGATCGCGCTCTCCACGCGGGACAGCTGCCACGTGTGGGTGGTCTCCGCGACCGAGAAGGTGGCCCCGCCCCGCCCCGCGGTTCCGCCGTCCAGGGTCGGGTCTGCGATCGAGACCGTGGTGTCCGGCCCGCTCTCACCCAGATCGGTTGTCAGATCGGCCTCGATGTCCACCTCCGGCTTGAACCGGAACGGCACGCCGCTGGAGTTCGGCACGTGCAGCGCCGCGGTGAACGTGTACGCCTCCCCCGTGCGCAGGCGATCACCGGCGAGCTTCCACTCCACCAGGATCGCTTCGTCGTCAGTGGTCGTCGTGAGCTCCTGGCCCTGGCTGAGGTTGGCCGGCCCCGCGGTCGACGTCACCGACACCCCCGGCTGGTCGGACCACAGGTCGACGGTGAGCGACCCCGGGAGCTTGTCGTATCGCTCGTCCTGCGGCGTGACCGTGACAGTGACCGTCTGCGACCCGCCGCCGACCGGGATCGTCGAGGTGCTCACCGTCGTGGTGGAGTCGAAGCCGGCCGCGAAGGTGATTGGGGAGAAGTAGACCAAGGGCTCGTCAGTCATCGACGAGCCCCGCGCCAAGGTAGCCCGGGTCTGGGAGACCGGGAAGGAATCCACCAGGTCGTTCCAGATAGCCGCGGACGGGTCAAGTCCGCTGTCGACCGTGACCTTGGCGTTCGTAACCGAGGACGAAGAGTGGTTCGACAGGTCGAGCCCCCACGCCGGGATCCCGAACAGGGCCGTGGAGGCCGAGTTCCTGGTCGCACCTTCCGGCACGAACCCCAGCTTCAGCGTGTTGAGCACGGCCCCCAGGTCCGAAGCTGGCACCCCCGGGGATGCCAGCCAAGATGCCCGCAGCTGCCGGTCGCTCGGCAGGTCGCTCGGGCCGTCGCTCGAGCTGGCGCCCGCCGGGGCGGCGACACCGGCGACCAGCAGGAGCGCAGATGTGAATATGGATAGGACTCGCGGCATGTACAGAACCCCCGTCGTGACTGCCCGCTCGCCCACGGCAGACGATCTCCGCCAGTGATGGGCAAGCGACATGAAGGTAGCAAGCCGTGTCACTCCCATCGCACACCTAAAGGCCCGGTTAAGCAGGCCTTAAGTCCCTGGCCGGGACCGCCGGCTGGTCCGGATGAAGGCACCGTGCCGGCACCGCGCAGGACCTTCAGCCCGGCTGGTAGAGGCCTTCGGCGCCGGTCGGGCTCATCCGTTGATCCACAGTGGTGGTAGTCACGCGAAGCAAGAGAATCCAGCAGGGGGGCCAGGAACGTGGTCGAGCACGCACCAGCACGGGAATCAGGCGTCCCCGATGCTGGAGCCGGATCTGTTCCGGGCGCCGATTCGGCACCCACGTGGACAACCCTGACAACGGATGGACCTGGGGCTGGCTGGTAACCAGACCCCGCCGACCCTTACCTCGAGCGCTGCTGGGATGGAACGACGTGGCTCGAGGCCACACGACTCCGGCAGGCACCAGCAGCGCTGACGCCGAGCTGGCAAGGTTGGAGCCTTCCGCAACCGGCGGCCCCCTCGAAGCCTCGGAGGCGCAGGGCCCTGGCGGTGGGCATCATCTGCTGTGCCGTGGTGGTCGCGGCCCTGAGCTTCGCGGCGCATCAAGTGGAGTCGCTGTTCTCCGCCGGGCTTGACGAGCCCGGCGCCTGCGCTGAGGACACCGCGGGGGGCACGTGGTGCTGGGGAGGTTGGGATTCCTCTGCTGGGGCCATCCCGGTGGCGGTCTCGGGGCCCGCTGAGCCCGATCTGAGTGAGGCTGAAGAGGTCCTGGGTGGGCACACCTTCACGACGATCACGAACAACGAGTCGCAGGCCTGCGCGCTGGACACCGCTGGCGAGGCCTGGTGCTGGGGCGCCGACGAGTCCGGACAGCTTGCGGACGGCGACCCCATCGGAGCGGACAAGTTCATGCCCGTCCCCGTGGCCGGTGGGCACAGGTTCACCAAGCTTGCAGCCGTCGGGGAGCAATCGTGCGGCTTGGATCGTCCGCGGGTTCCCGATCGCCTCGACCGCGCTGGTGGCCCCGATGTCACGGGTGTTCGCGACCGCGGTCCGCGACTACGCCAAGGTCCACAACGTCCCGGTCGTCCACTTCGCGAAGGGGCAGCGCAAGGACGACGTGATGCACGAGCATCTGGCCGAGTTCACTGCCACCGACGAGGTGATGTTCATCGGGGTGGCGCAGG
>JBAVKY010000332.1:0-8304 GCA_049688555.1 Propionicimonas sp. | reverse complement strand
TAGTAGTGGGGGCCCGCCTTGTCCCTATTGGACTTGAATGCGGCGACATACCTATCCAGCGCGAACTTGACGATTGCCGGACTGAACGCCACCGAGATCGTGAAGTAATTGGCGTCAAGCAGGGGCTGGGGGATGAAGTTCCTGTCGACGCCCTTATCGCCGTCGTGGTTGGCCACGACCACGGGAAGGCCGAACTCCATCATCACATCCACCTCGTAGGCGAGGAAGGACTGCCCGTCGCCACCTTTCTTCTTCGCCTGTGGGGTACCAATGATCACCACTTGTTTCGCATTACTCATCCGCTGGCGCAAGTTGCGTTTGATCGTTTCGGGCTTGCTTGTGTCCCGCGATACATAGAGATCGTGTGCGTCGAAGAAGTCGAAGTCGATCTTATCGTTCTCGCGCCAGGCCTCCATGAGGCGGTATAAGCGGATGTTCTCGCTGGCGAACGCCACGTACGTCTTGTTCCGGTAACTCACGGCTCCCCCATATTTGCGGACGTCCGGCCCAACTATAGAGGCCAGCCCCACAGCGGTAGGGGGCGCCGCGGCGGCCCAAAGCCGCGTCCCGTCATCCACAGACGCGCCGTCGCACGCCGCCGCGAAAGCAGGCCGGCCACCGCCGCCATTCCGCGCTGGGCATGCGCTCCCCCATCTCCTACGAGCGGGCCCTCGCCGAGCAGGGGTTCAGGAGCAGGGCAGCAGTTGGGTCGCGGCGAAGAGCTCCAGCGACGGACAGTGCAACTTCAAGCACACTTGTAACACTGCAACTTGAAGTCTTAAAGTGGAACAGTGGAATGGTCGAGTGCGAGTCTTCAGGAGTTGATGCGGGACCTTCGGAACCGCCAAGGGGATCTCACCGATGTGGAGGTGAAGTCCGCCGCGGGCGGCCTTCCCAGTCTTGGATCGACGATCTGCGCCTTCGCCAACATGCCCGAGGGCGGGACGATCATCCTCGGACTCGATGAATCCGCCGGGTTCGTCCCAGTCGGGCTAAGCAACATCGCTGCGCTCGAGCAGGGCGTTGCCGCGCAGGCGCGCACCAGCGTCACACCGCCGGTTCAGTGCGAGTTCCAGACCTTCCAGGCCGAGGGCAGGCCCATCCTTGTCGCGGTGATCGAGGGACTTCCGCTTCACGATCGCCCAGCGCGCCACGGCGGACTGGCGTACTTGCGGCAGTCCGACGGCGACTACGTGATGAGCGAGCAGGAAATCGCACAATTGGAGCTCGCCAAGACCCAAGCGGTTCGCCCCACCCAGCCCGACCGGCAACCCGCCCCCGGCACTTCGAGTGCGGAACTCGATGCCGCGCTGCTCACATCCTTTCTCGTGGCAGCCCGTTCCTCGTCGCGCCGATACGCAGCCGCAAGCGACAACGACGTCCTGCGATTCACGGGCGTGCTGACCACCTCGGGTGAGCTCTCCCTCGCGGGGGTCTACGCACTCGGGGTGTCGCCGCAAGCGCTGTCACCGAGTCTAAGTGTCACGGCCGCCGTGCAACTTCCTCGCGGAGCTGTGGGGAGAACCCGCGATCTCGCCCATCTCACGGGTCCCATCCCTGACCTGCTCGACGACACAATGGCCTGGGTGGTCCGCAACACCCGAACCACGATGGGCTACGACCAGCGCGGTCACGGGGTCGACGCGACTGAAATCCCGATGCGCGCAGTTCGCGAAATCGTGGCGAACGCCCTGGTGCACCGCAACCTAGACTCCATCACCGGTTCAAAGCGCGTGGAGGTTCGCCTTCTGCACGACCGCCTCGTCATCACCAGTCCCGGCGGCCTTTGGGGGGTGTCCGAGAGTCAGCTCGGTCGCCCAGGAGCCAAGAGCGCGGTCAACCCGACGCTTTACGACATCTGCAAGTACCTCCGGATGCCCGACGGCAGCCGGGTCATCGAGGGGGAGGGAGGCGGAATCCGTGAGGCGATCGACGCTCTGAGAGAGGCGGGGCTCCGTCCGCCCCGGTTCGTCGACACAGGCATCCAGTTCACCGCCATCATCTTGAGGCACACGCTTCTCGCCGAGGAGGATCTGGCTTGGCTCAGCGAAGTCGCCGACGATCTGGACTTGTCCAGCGAGCAGCGGGCAATCCTGGCCTCCATGCGCAACGGCGACACCTGGACCAACGCTCGGGTGCGCCGCGAGTTCGCCCCCATGGACTCGGTGGCTGCGCGCCGGCTACTGCAACAGTTGGTGGAGACCGGACTCGTCACGACCCGAGGTGAGCGCGGGGCTACTACGTACGGGATCGACCCCAGCCACCTGCGACGACAGCGTCCGCAGTTCGTCGTGCAGGAACTCCAGGGGGAGCCACATGCCACGAAGACGACCGTGAAGGACTCGGCCGAGATGCACGCCGCGGCATCGGTCCGCGAGCCGAGAGCTGCGGTTCGCTCGACGCGGCACGGTCGGAGTGTACTGGATGCGCTTGCCGAGCCACGCTCGCTCGCTGAGATCGTTGCCATCACCGACCTCAGCGAGGGTCAGGTTCGCTACGCCCTCGGGAACCTCATGAAGGAAGGGTCCGTGGTCATGCTCGGGGGGCAGGGCATGCGCTCAACGCGGTATGAGCGTCCCGGGGGGCGATGACGACAACCGCAGACGCTCGGGGGGAGTGGGCCAGCGCCCTGGGCCAGCACGGCGATGCGGACAACGCGCGGACCTCGGACGGCGCGCGTCGACCTACGATGACTCGGCCCAGGCTCGGCCCAAACGACGAGTCATGCAGGCGGCCCTTGCGCACCACGACCTCCAGCACGCCTGTCGTGATCGGGACCCGAGGTCGCATCCGCAGGCGAGCCGGTCCCGATCCACGCCACCCGGTGACCTGCGGCTGCTACACGTCGACCCACCCTGTGTCCCTCCACGTCGCGCACCAGTTGCGTGTTGAGAGGCGATGTGTGGCGGCGGTAGCGGGCGTAGCTGCTTCGCTAGCCACCCAGATCAGCGGGTCCAGAGTCCGTTGGGTTCGGAGGAGTTGACGAAGGTCCCCACTCGTCTTGGGCCGGTTCAGCGGCCACCGCTCGGCTGCCGGTACATCCGCCCTCGGCAGGTCAGTGTCAGCTCAGGCTTCGCACAGCCCAGGCACCTCAGTTGACACAGTCACCCAGGCCCCAGGGGCTTCGTTGCACGTTCGCTGCACGACCTGGCCACCAGGCCTGCTGAACCCCTGGCTGACCTGCTACGACGCTGCGCCGGCCAGCAGTTTCCCAAGCTGACAGTGCGAGTTCGATTCTCGTCACCCGCTCCACAGGGAAAGGGCCCCTAGCCAGCACGGACGCCGGTTGGGGGCCCTCCTTCATGCGTCCCGTCAGTGCCCCGCAATGCCCGTTTCGTTGCGACGAATGGCATGCTTTGGTTGCACGTCCGTTGCACGGCCGATCACACGGTCGGCAGCCTGGGGGCAGGTTCGAAGATGGGACGCCAGTTCGGGGCCATCAGGAAGTTGCCCCGTGGGAACTTCCAGGCAAGCTAGATGTTCTCCGGGAAGACAGGCAGCCCGTGCTGCGCGTGCGAAAGTCGATGAGCCGGCTGGACGGCAAACGGCTCGTGGGTTCGCCCAAGTCAGACGCAGGGATGCGCAACGTCGCCCTTCCGACCTTCCTGGGCCCGATCCTCACCGAGCACCTGGCGAACCATGTTCGTGCCGGTGACGCGGCTCTGGTGGGCAGCCAACAGATCAGCCGGGGGCCGGGTCCGTCATCACCCGTTCGATCGCGCGGGCCAGGGCGGCGTCGCCGACCTCCTCGTCGACGATGAGGGTCAGGTCCTCGTCGGTGACCTTGACGTTGTCCACCTCCAGCCGCTGCGAGGTGCGCACTATCGTGGGTACCGCGGGCTCGGCCTGCACGGCCGCGGTGACGATCCCAGCCACACCGGGGCCTGCGGAGGAGTCCACGACGAGCAGCCGAACACTCGGATCACGGCGGGGGCCCGGCCGAGCCACCCAGCCCGGAGACGTCCGAGGCCACAACAGTGACGTCGGGGAGGGCCTGGGTCACTATCTGTCCCAGTCGCGCGACGCGCTCGGGTGAGCCGATGATGACGACCCGATCCCCCGCCGGCGCCAGCGCCCCGGCAGGGGCCGAGCGCAGCAGTCGCTCACCGACGGCATAGAGGGCGGGGGTGAGCGCGAAGAGGGCCACGCTGGCGGCGATGAAGGTCTGTGAGCCTGTCTCACCCTCCCCGAAGGGGGTCAGCCCGACCTCACGCCCGGACCGTTCCAGGACGAACGCGAACTCGCCCAACTGGGCGAGCAGGAGCGCGGACGCGCCCACCACGGGCCATGGCTGGCCGAAGGCCCGCGCCGCCGCACCCGTGGTCACGACCTTCAATGCCACGATCACCACGACCAGCACAGCAACCGACCCGAGGTTGTCCAGCAGGAACTGCAGGTCCAGCAACATTCCGATGGAAGCGAAGAAGACGGCCGCGAACACAACCTGGAACGGCTCCACGTAGCGCGTGGCGCGGGACCGGTGCGGCCCGCTGCTCACGACCAGCCCGGCGATGAACGCCCCGAGCGAGGCACTCAGCCCGAAGAGGGTGACCAGGAAGGCGATCCCGATGGCGATCGCCAGGATCGCCAGCAGGAACTCCTCGTCGTTCGTGCGCGCCGACACCGCGGCGAGGGCCCGCGGAACCACCCGCCGGGTCCCGAGGACCACCACGACGATGATCACCGCTGACTTGACCAGGACGAGCAGGACGTCCCACAGGCTTCCCCCGCCCTGGCCGAGCAGGGGCACGACCAGCACCATCACGACGACGGCGATGTCCTGGAAGATCAGGAACGCCACGGAGACCTCCCCCGTCGGCGACCCGGTCTTGCCCTTGCTCGACAGCAGCTTGAGCACCACCGCCGTTGAGCTCAACGCAATCAGACATCCGGTGTAGATTCCGGTGCGCACGTCCACGCCGGCCAGCAGCGCCGACCCGATCGTGACCGCGCCGACGGTGAGCACGACCTGAAGGGCGCCCCCACCGAACATCAGCGGCCCCATCCGCTTGAGCTGGTCGCCGCTGAGCTCCAGCCCGATCGCGAACAGCAAGAAGATGACTCCGATCTCGGCCAGCTGGTCGACCAGCTCGGTGCTCTGCACCACCCCGAGGGCGTGCGGGCCGAGCAAGGCCCCGGTCGCGAGGTATCCCACGATGGGGATCAGGCCGATCCGCTGGCACAGGTAGCCGACCGCGGCGGCCCCGACCAGGACGACCGCGAGCTGGGTGACCAGCGGTGGGGCGATCTCAGCGCTGGCGCTGATCAGGAGCGGCACAACATCACCTCCGGTGAGACGCGGATGGCCGAGCACCCGACCGGGCAAGCTCATCTGCCGGGGGGACTGTAGGCCCGCGCGCAGTGCCGAGCCGAGCGCTTGTCACCCCGAGGGTGACCCGGCGGGGTGGGTCCGTCGTCGCCCGGTGCGGCTGAGGCGCGGTCCGCTCAGGCTCTGGCGGCCTTCAGCAGCGATGGCCCTCCTGCCGTGGTCATGAAGGACTCCGCCCTGCAGTTGGCCGAGGCGTGCAACATGGCCGACAGCACCAGGGACAAGTTCTTCAAGAGGGCCCTCACGTAGCCGGGCGCTCCCTTCGGGGACGACGGTAGCCGCCCGGACTGGGCGACTGAAAGGTCACAATCCTGAGAAGAAGCGATCTGATCTGCCGTTCCACAGCAGGAGCAGCACGATGACCGCGGGACCGCCGAGGAGTGGTGCGACGAGTGGCGTTCGAGCACTCCGGCCAGGGCGGACGGCGTTTGGATATCGGTAGTCCCGGGGTGACATCTCGGGTGACACACCCCCGCGCAGGCGAGTGCGGCACCCTAGCCTCGGAAGCGATGCTCAACTCGCCGGAGTGAGGGCCCATGCCGAACGTGATCCGATTCGCCGCGCCTGACCCGGGAACCGTCAAGAGCTCGGCGATGCTGATCGTGATCGTGCCGATCCCGGGCATGGTCGCCTCGGCCATCGGCGGGATCACGGCGAGCGTCACCGTGGGCCTCTGTTCCGGGGCGGCGATGTCCTTCGGCACGCTGATGCGCCCTCGCGCTGCCGCCCTGGCGACCCTGCTGCTCGGCGCCGCCGCCGCTGCGGGCGCACTGGTGGCGGGCACCGTGTGGCTGTCGGGTCTGGCTGTGGGCCTGGCGATCGTGCTCATGGCGCCGGCCAACGCCTACTCGGCCGGGATGCTGATGATGGCGCCGATCCTGACCATGGTGTTCGCGGTCACGGATCGCGGGTGGCCGTGGTGGCAGGCGGGGCTCTGGGGTGTCATCGGCGGCCTGGTCGGCCTCGGTATCGCGACAGCCATGAAGTTCGGTCAGCGCCCACCCCAGCCGCTGTCACCGACGCTGGCGTGGCGGCACGCGGTCGTGCTGGGGATCGCGGCGGGCCTGAGCATCGTGGTTGCCGAGCTCCTCGACCTCGACCACGGCTACTGGGTGGCCGTCACCCTCATGGTCGTCCTGCGCCCGGTCCCGGGTGAGCGTCGCGAGTACATGCAGCAGAGGCTCGCCGGCACTCTCACCGGAGCGGCGATCGCGCTGGTCGTTGTCTGGGTCCTGCCCCAGGACCTGCTGCTCCTCGCCGCGTTCGCCTTCCTGGTCGTCCTCGCCGCCTACGCCATGAGCGGTAACTACTTCATGCAGACGATGTTCCTGACCCCCATGTTGCTGCTGTTCCTGTCCGCCGGCGGCGAGACCGACGTCACCGTCTCGCTGACGCTGGACCGCGTGATCTTCACGGTGATCGGCGCCATCCTCGCCGCCGCGCTCGCATGGGGCATGGAGCGCTGGGACGAGCACTCGGGACTCATCGCCACGGGGACGCCCGCCTGAGTGGTGCGATCGGCCTCGGCGTCTCGGTACCCGCGCGTCTCCATCAGAGTCTTGAGCAGGGTTCCCAGTCCCTCGAGCTCGCTGTCCGGGATCGGGCCAGACAGCCACGGGGTCAGATGTCTCGAGTGTGACCTACGTATCGGACTCGTGTGAGTCCTTGGCCTCAATGTGTTCGGCCTTCGCTGCCGCGGTGGCCGTCCCGTCGATGAAGTCGAAGAGCTGCTTCTCGAACAGGGGCAGCGCTCGGTTGAGGTTCTGCATCTGGGTGGTGGTGGCGGGCAGGTCGTACACGGCGCTGACGAAGTCGAGCAGGTCCGCGCGGTAGTCGTGGCCGAGGGCGGCGAACGTCCAGGGGGTCACGTTGGAGCCGTTGAGCATGTCGACGAAGACCTGCAGGAAGGTGGTGAAGGGGGCCCAGCGCATGGTGTCGGGGATCCCGCTGGGCCGCTGGTCGCGCAACCAGGCCGGGGCCTGCACGGCCAGGGGTGGGCCGAACTTCGGCACGCCGTCCTCATCGTGGGTGATCATCACGTAGCGCAGCGCAGAGCGCCGCTCCTCGGGCAGGGCGAGGTAGTCCTCGAAGCTGTCGAACTCGCCGACCAGCTCGCGCGTCTCCCGTGTCGCTGAGGTGCCCTGGACCTCGGTGCGCCAGCCGCTGCCGGCTGGGGATCCGATCCACAGCGCACGCTCGACGCCGAGGTCGTGCAGTCCCTCGGTGCCCTGGTGCAGGACGGTGTCCTGGCTGGTGTGCGCGCCGAGGCTCTCGCCGAACATGACCACCCGCGGGCGGTCCTGCGGAGGGCGCTCCTGGATGCGCTCGTGGAGCGCGGTCCAGAGGGCGCGGTTCTGCTCGCGACCCTCGTCGACGCGGTCCAGGGACAGGAACGAGGGGCGCAGCGAGTACTGCATGGTCACGGTGGCCACATCACCCAGCGCGAGGTACTCGACGGCCTCGATGGCCGCGTAGTTGACGTACCCGGTGCCGGTCGGGGAGACCAGCAGGAGCAGGGACCTGTCCAGGGCACCGAGGCGCTCGACCTCGTCGAGGGCCAACGCGACTCGCTCTCCCATGGTGGGGGCGCTCTCCAGACCCACATACACGCGAACCGGCTCGGCTACCGCGACCTCGCCCATCACGCGCTCGATGAACTGCGCCCGCGTGCGGGACACGACATGGCGCCGGCCCTCACGGCTCAGGGTCCCGAAGGGAACCGCGCTGACGATTCCCCCGCTGACATAGGTGTCGTTGGGCGCCTCGCCCAATCCGACTTCGGTCCGCTCGGCACCGGATTCGATCTTCTCGTACACACCGTCGAGGGCGTTCGTCACCAGCCCGACGGTGGTGGCCGCGGCCGCGGACCGGCCGGTCCAGGTCCACAGCGCGGGCGGACCGGGGAGCACGGCGGCGAGCCCGCGCCCGACTGCCCGCGACATGCCCTTCTCGGCGGCGGCGACGACCTGCACCCC
>JBAVKY010000331.1:0-4872 GCA_049688555.1 Propionicimonas sp. | reverse complement strand
GGGCCAGCCGCAGCGCGCCGAGCGCTGTGCCGGCCTCGCCGATTCGGGCCAGCAGGTCGGACGGGGCGCCCGCCGCGGCGGCGATCGTCACCAGGTTGGCCGGGTTCACCTGCGAGCGTCCCGAGTGCAGGTCGAGGTGGCCGTCCGCCAGCTTGGTGAGCTTGGCGAAGCCGCCGACGATGCTCAGCCGGGGGACAGGGTGACGCCGCAGGTACTTCAGCACCGCGCCGGCGAAGTCGCCCATGTCCAGCAGCGCGACCGAGGGCAGCCGGTACAGCTCGGTGGCAACCCGCTGTGACGTGGAACCGGTGCACGCGGCGACCTGCTCGCAGCCGGCGGCCACCGCGACGTCGATGCCGCGGCGGATGCTGTCGATCCACGCCGAGCAGGAATACGGCACCACGACGCCGGTGGTGCCCAGCACGCTGAGCCCGCCGACGATGCCCAGCCGCGGGTTCAGGGTGTGCGTGGCCAGTTCGGCGCCGCCGTCGATGCCGACCTCGACCGCGAAGTCCAGTGGGTCGTCGCCCCGGCCGAGTTCGCGGGCGGCCGTCCGCAGGTTCTCGGAGATCATTCGCCGCGGGCTGGGGTTGATCGCCGGCTCACCAACCGGTAGCGGCAGCCCGGGCATCGTGATCGTGCCGACGCCGGGGCCGGCCACGAAGCTCAGGCCGCTGCCGGCCGGCCCCGGTGACAGCCGGACGCGGACCACGGCCTGATGGGTCAGATCGGGGTCGTCCCCGGCGTCCTTGGTGATCGCAGCCATCGCCGCCGTCCCGAGGAGCCGCTCAGCGGTGAGCGCGAACGCCGGATGCCGGTCGTGGGGCAGATCGACGGTCACCGGGTCGGCGAACTCGCCGGTGACCAGAGCGGTGTAGGCCGAGCGGGCCGCCGCGGCGGCGCAGGCTCCTGTCGTCCAGCCCGGACGGAGCCCGGAGCGCGCCAGTTGGCCCTGGCGGCCGCCGCTGGGGTGCTCGGTCATGGGCGGTGGGCTGATGGCAGGTCCACCAGTCAGCCCCCGCACAGGGCGTTGACGGCCGCGGAGGTCACCGCGCTGCCGCCCCGGCGTCCTTGGACGACGAGGTACTCCAGGCCGAGGTCGTTGCTGGCCAGGGCCCGTTTGGACTCGGCCGCCCCCACGAAGCCGACGGGGATGCCGATCACGGCGGCGGGCTTCAGAGACGGGTCCTCGGCGACCACTTCGAGCAGATGGAACAGCGCTGTCGGGGCGTTCCCGATCGCCACCACTGCCCCGGCCAGCACGGGCCGCCACAGCTCGACCGCCGCGGCGGTCTTCGTCGTGCCTAGTCGGGCCGCGAGTTCGGCCAGCCGGGGGTCGCCCAGGTGGCAGATGATCTCGTTGCCGTGCAACCGCGACCTGATGATCCCCGACGCCACCATCTGGGCGTCGCAGACGATGGGGGCGCCGGCCCGCAACGCCGTCCGGGCCGCGGCCGCGAAGCCCTCCGAGAACGCCAGGTCGTCCAGCAGGTCGATCTGGCCGGACGCATGGATCATCCGGGTCGCCACCGGCCGCATCAGGGGCGGCAGCCGCTCGAGGTCGGCCTCGGCCTCGATCGTGCCGAACGACAACCGGTAGATCTCGGCGCCGTCCTTGACGTAGTCGTAGCGTTCACTCATCGAAGGTCTCCATCAACTCGACCAGTTTGGTGCGCAGCTGGGCCGAACGGCGCGGGTCGTGGCTGGCCAGCACCGCGATGGTGGCTCCGTGGATCTCGCCGGTGGCCGGCGTCCACGCCGAACCGAGATCGGCCTGATCGGCTCGCACGCAGAACGTGTGCCGTGCGTCGGCCGCCGCCGCCACCTGCGCGTTCAGCGCTGGGTCGTCGGTGGCCGCGAGCACGTACCAGGCGCCGTCCAGGTCGGACTCCAGGAAGCCGCGCTGCCGCCAGCGGATCGTGCCCGCCTCGGCGAGCTCGGCCAGGGACGCGTGCAGCTCGGGCGCGACCACGGTCACCTCGGCCCCGGCCGCGAGCAGCTTCGGTACTCGACGCCGGTTCACGCAGCCGCCACCCACGGCGACCACTCTTCGTCCACCCAGCAGTAGCCCGGTCAGGTAGGCCGGTGAGCCCAGGTCGGTGCGCAGCTTCAGCGCGCCCTCGATGTACCGCTTGGCTACCACGTCAGCGAGCTCGGGGCAGTCGCCGATCACGCCGGCGACCCGGACCTCGGCGGCCGGATGCTTACCCGACCAGGCGTCCACGGCTTCCCGCACCCAGGTCGACAGCCGTCCGGGGAACAGGAAGTGCGGCATCACGACGATCGCGCGGGCACCGGTGGCGTACGCCACGTCGAGGGACTCGGTGACGGTGGGTCCGGTCACCTGGATGAAGGCGGGCAGCGCCGTACGGTAGCCACCGGTTTCCGCCACCACCCGGGCCAGCCGGACATGGTCGGCGTTGGCGTCCACCACGAGGCAACCGCGACCCACGAAGACGATCGTGACCTCATCGCGAGGCCAGTCGCCGATGGCGACGTCGATGCGTTGCCGGACTGCGGCGACCAGGCTGGCGGGGGCGCCGAGGTGGCGGGTGTACACGACAGTGGCGCCGGCGTGCTCGCGGGTGCCGGCCTGAATGGCTTCGGGGATGTCGTCGCGGACGTGGCCGCCGGTGCCGATCATCAGCGGGACCACGACGGCGTTCTCGGCTTCGTCCAGGACGCTGGACAAGGCCGCGTCGATCGTCGGGGGGGTCAGCTCGACGAAGCCGGGTTCCACCCGGACTCCCGGGAGCAGCCCCCGGACGCGCTCCACCAGCGCCAGGCAAGTGGCCACGCCTTCGGCATCCCGGGTGCCGTGGGCGGCGATCACCAGTGGTGGCCGGGCGGCGGGTGGGGCTGCCGGCGGGTCGGACTCGTGGCGGGTCATGTGGTCATCCAGTGGTAGTCGCGCGGGGTGACCATCACGGTCCGGCCCACGCCGGCGGGCAGGTAGCGGGTGGTCGACGAACCGACCACCACGAGGGAATTCATATTCACCACGCCCGGGTCGAACTCGCCGATCGTGGACAAGGTGACCTTCTGGTCGGGCCGGTCGGCTTCCTCGACGACGGCGACCGGGGTGGTGGCGGGGCGATGTTGGGCGAAGATCGCCAGGGCGTCCGGCAGGTGGTGCAGCCGGGTCCGGCTGCGCGGGTTGTACAGCACCGTGACCAGGTCGGCCTCGGCGGCCGCCCGCACCCGGCGCAGGATGGTGTCCCAGTCGGTGTGCAGGTCGGACAGCGAGATGGTGGCGTGGTCGTGGCCCAACGGCGCCCCCAAGATCGCCGAGGAAGCCAGACTGGCGGTCACCCCGGGGATGATATCGATGTCGATTCCCTCGGTGCCCTGCTCCAGGGTGGGGGAGGCCATCGCGTAGATCGCCGGGTCACCGGAGCAGACCAGCGCCACGTTGTAGCCCTGGCGGGCGAAGCTGATCGCGGTGGCTGTGCGTTCCTCTTCCTTGCCCATCGGGGTGCTGGCGATCTTCGTGCCCGGCCGCAACAGGTCCCTGACCTGCGCGACGTAGGGACGGTAGCCGACGACCACTGAGGCGTCCCGGATAGCCTGCTGGGCGCGTGGGGTGGTCAGATCGCGGGAACCCGGGCCAAGCCCGATGACGGTCAGCTTGCCGCGCGCCGGGATGCGTCCGATCGCGCACGTCGCCTCGGGGGTGCGTTGCTTCTGCACCACCAGCGCGGCGCCGTGGGCCAGGACGGATGCCTCCGCGACACTCGGGGTGCCGACGGCAGCCTGGGGGGCGGCGCTTGGGTTGGGCACGTCCTGGGTGGCGAGGGTCTCGGCCGGGTAGGTGACGAACCGGACGCCGAGGGTGACGGCGAGTTCGATCAGGCCGGCCTCGTCCGCCTTCGCGTCGACGGAGGTGATGGCGGCGAGCGATTCGATCGCCAGGCCGGCGGCGGTGAGGGTTTGGCTCAGGAGGGCTTTCAGCGCCGCGGCGGAGGTGCCGCGGTTGCAGCCCATGCCGGCCACCAGGCTGGGCGGGTGCAGGCGCACGGTGGGGATCGCGTCGGCGGGCCTCGGCTTGGGTTCCACCGAGGGCTGCGACTCGGCTGGCTTGGTGTCGGGTGAGGGCTGCGACTGGTCAGTGACCACGATCCTGCCAACCGGCGACTTGGTCTTGTCGGCCGCGGGGGTTCCGGCGGCGTCCGCGGTGCCGATGATGACGACATTGGCCGGCAGCGGCGGCAGCGGCCACCGCTGGCTGCGGACCACCTCCACCGGCAGGCCGTCCAAGATCGAACGGGTGACGCCGGCGACGTCCCCGGACCAATGCCAGCCGAGCGTGTCCAGCCCGGGCACCCCGACCGCGTCGGTGGCGGTGGTCAGCACCGCGGTGGCGCCGATCCCGTCCGCGATCGTCTTGGCCAATGCGTTGGCGCCACCGGCGTGGCCGCCGACCAAGGGCACGACGAAGCGGCCGGCATCGTCGATCACCACCACGCCCGGATCGGTCAGCTTCGAGGCGAGCAGGGGAGCGATGATCCGGGTGGTGGCGCCGAGGGCCAGGTGGCTGATGATCACGTCGCACTCGGCCCAGGCTTCGCGCAGTCCGGTCACCGCCCCCGTGGCGTAACGCCTGGTGGCCTCGCCCAGGACCACCTCGATCTGGTCGGCGCGGGCCCGGCTGGCAGCCCCGCTGGTGACCTGTCCGATCATTCGTGCACTCCCGTCGTGAGCAGGTGGTCTCCGATGCGCTCGCTGGTCCAGCGAAAGCCGTCGGGGAGGACGGCCGGCGGTTCGCCGGTGAGCACGACGGCCCTGGGGGCTTGACCGGCCAGGGCGGCGAGCGATGCGAGGGTATCGGTGATGAGGAGCCCGGACGCGAATTTGGGTGCGACGGGAATGACG
>JBAVKY010000330.1:0-1536 GCA_049688555.1 Propionicimonas sp. | reverse complement strand
GATCGAGGCCGTTCAGGGCCTGATCGGTTACGTCCAGTTCTTCACGGCCTTGCCAGTGGCCCTGGTCACGGCGCACATGCTGGGCACAGCCCTGTTCGCAGCGGCGGTGACCCACGTCTGGTTGTCGGTGGCGACCGCTCCCTCGCGTCAGAAGAACAGCGGGTCCAGCGCGGCCGCGATGAACACCACCGCGAGGTAGCTGTTCGACAAGTGGAACAGCTGCATCGGCTTCAGGGCGGCGTCCACCAGGCCGGCGCGAGCTCGTCCGAGCAGGCGCAACGATTCGACGATCATGGCGGCCCCGGCCATCGCCGCCACCGTGGGGTAAAGCCAGCCGGTGTTGGCCACCGGCCACAGCAGGAGGCTGACGGCGACGGTCAACACGGTGTAGACGACAATGCGGATCGCGACCGCCGGCGGTTCCTTGACCACCGGAAGCATGGGGACATGGGCGGTGAGGTAGTCCTCGCGATAGCGCAGGGCAAGGGCCCACGTGTGGGGCGGCGTCCAGAAGAAGACGATTGCGAAGAGCACCATGGGGGTCCAGGCGATCGAGCCGGTGACGGCCGTCCAGCCGATCAGCGGCGGGAAGCAGCCGGCGATGCCGCCCCAGACGATGTTCTGGGAGGTGCGCCTCTTCAGCGCCAGTGTGTAAACGAAGACGTAGTAGAGATTGGCGGTCAACGCCAGAGCGGCTGACAGCCAGTTGGCACCGAAACCGAGGATGAGGGTGGCGGCGACTCCAAGGACGACGCCGAAGGCATAGGCGCGAGGGCGCGTGACGACGTCTCGTGCCATCGGTCGCCGACGGGTCCTCTTCATGGCGGCATCGATGTCGGCGTCGAGAACAGAGTTGAACACGTTGGCGCTACCCGCCGCGAGGGTTCCCCCCAACAGGGTCCACAGCACCAGGTGCCAGGGCGGGAGTCCGCCAGCCGCCAGGAACATCGCTGGGACGGTTGTGACCAGGAGCAGCTCGATGATCCGCGGCTTGGCCAGTCCGATGTAGGCCACGGCGACGGCCTTCCAGGCACTGCCGGCACGGGCGTCGAGGGTGGCAGCCTCGTCGAGGCGCACTGTTGGCTGAGTGCGAATTGGCCGATCCCTTCTCGCTGGTCTGTGCAGTGTAGTCCGCCGGTCACGTTCTCCGCGATGAGGTGCCCAGCGGCTAGGCTGTGGCGGTGACCAAGCCCCAGGTGTTGCGGCACCTCGACGCCGACGACCTGGCAGACCGTGCGGCCGAAAGGCTCCTCTCCCAGGTGATCGACCTCCAGGCGGACGGACGGATCGTGCAGTTGTGCCTCACCGGCGGACGGATCGCGCATCGCATGTACGCCAAGCTCGGCGAACTGGTCGAGGGCTCCGACCTCGACCCCTGTCGCCTCGAGCTGTGGTGGGGTGATGAGAGGTTCGTGCCGACGGATGATCACGATCGCAACGCCGGACCGACGCTGGCCCTGCTCGCCGGGCATTTCGCCCTCGATCCGGCCCGGACCCACCCGATGCCGGCCGCGGACGGGGTTGTCGACGCCGCTG
>JBAVKY010000329.1:0-4028 GCA_049688555.1 Propionicimonas sp. | reverse complement strand
GGCGGCGTGGTAGCCGCCGTTCTCGCTCAGGTCGCCCTCATCGCGGGCCTGGGCGATCTTGGCCGTGACGATCCGGCGTCCATCACCCTTGAGGTGTTCCAGTTCCGCAGCGAGCTTGTCGTATGCGTCCCGGGTCAGCCAGATGGTGGAGTTTTCCATCCCGCGAGCCTAGCCGATCGCCCGGCAGCCCTCGATCGAGGCGGCGGTGGCGGTCTTGAACGTGCGGACGGTCACTTCGAGGTGGGTGGTGACTTGGGTGCTGGCGGCGATCGTCACAGGAACCTCGCCAACCCGCTCATAGCTCACAGCCTGGGCGTGCACCAGGCACTGCGCCGCAATGGACGGATTCGGGCGCTCCACCGTCACGGCGACGATGACTTCAGTGTCGGAGACCACCTGGAAGGAATCCACACGGGCTGACACTGCGGGGTTCGCGCCCAGCGTGGCGGCCCAGAAGAGCCAGGCCGTCCCGATGGCGGCCAGGACACCTGCCACCACCCGCCAGTCTCGAAACGCCCCACGCCTGGCCGGGTAGCGACGGGCGAGGCGTTCGGCGGCGTCGGATCCCATGGCACCATTCTGCTCACATCTGGACGGGGTTGGCCCGGCGGCCCCGGGTTGCGCACAATGGGGCCTCATGGGCGACTCCACCGATGCCGGACTCAGGCTGCTTCACGTCCACGCGCACCCTGATGACGAATCCTCCAAGGGCGCGGCGACGACCGCCTACTACGTGGCGCAGGGAGTCCGGGTGATGGTTGCCTCCTGCACGGGTGGCGAACGCGGCTCGATCCTCAACCGGGCGCTCGACACTCCTGAGAACTGGTCTCGCCTGGCTGAGCTGCGACGAGAAGAGATGGCCGAAGCCGCCCGAGTCCTCGGCATCGAGCATGTCTGGCTCGGGTTCGCCGATTCGGGGTTGCCGGAGGGCGATCCGCTGCCACCGTTGCCGGACGGTTGCTTCGCGCTGCAGGACGTCGACGAGGCCGCGGGGCGCCTAGTCAAGCTGCTCCGCGAATTCCGTCCGCAGGTGGTCACCACGTACGACGAAAACGGGGGGTACCCGCATCCCGACCACGTGATGTGCCACAAGCTGACCGTGGCCGCCGTGGCGGCGGCGGCCGATCCCGAGGCTTGGCCCGAGCACGGGGATCCCTGGGTCGTCAGCAAGCTCTACTACGACATGATCTTCCACCGCCAGCGGTTCGCGGCGCTGGACGCCGCAATGCACGAGGCGGGGCTCGAGCGCCCTTACCATGCGCGACTGGCCAACTGGGGCGTGGGACCCGAGCAGCCGGCCCGCCTGACGACCTTCATTCCCTGCGCGGACTTCTTCGACGTCCGCGACGACGCACTGCGCGCCCACGCCACGCAGGTGGACCCCGGCGGGCCGTGGTTCGCCGTGCCGGTGGCCGTGCAGCAAAAGGGCTGGCCCACCGAGGATTATGAGTTGGTGCAGTCCGTCGTGGAGACCTCGTTGCCGGAAGACGACCTGTTCGCGGGACTGCGCCCCGCTGCGGCGGATAGGGTCGACCCATGGTCCTATTCGATCTAGCCATCGTCACGCCGGACTGGCTGCCGCTCGCGATGGTCATCGGCCTGTTGGTGTTGCTCGGTTTCCTCTACTGGAGCATGCGGCGGCACCTCAATCGCATCGACTTCGACGAGCACGAGGCTCCTCGCCGCCACTGATTCGTCGCGGAGTTGGCGCGGAGTTGGCGCGGAACGGCCCGGCGGTGGCTTTGGTGCCCCTGTCAACCACCTGTTCTAGGGTGTGCATGTGAATCGCCTCGCCGACGCCGTCTCTCCCTACCTGCGGATGCACGCCGACAACCCCATCGACTGGTGGCCGTGGGGGCCGGAGGCGCTGGCTGAGGCTGCCCGGCGGGACGTTCCGATCCTGCTGTCGGTCGGTTACTCGGCCTGCCACTGGTGTCACGTGATGGCGGAGGAGTCATTCTCCGACCCGGACGTGGCTGCAGTGGTGAACCACAGCTTCGTCGCGATCAAGGTGGACCGCGAGGAGCGCCCGGACATCGACGCCATCTACCTGAAGGCGACGCAGGCACTCACTGGTCAGGGTGGGTGGCCGATGACGGTGTTCTGCACGCCGCAAGGCCGTCCGTTCTTCGCGGGAACCTACTTTCCGCCGGAAGCCAGCGGCGGGATGCCGTCGTTCACTGAGGTGGTGGAGGCGATCGCCGACGCCTGGCAGGGGCGCCGCGACGAAGCGTCCCACAGCGCCGACGTGATCGGTGCCCACGTGGCCGCCGAGTTCGCGCCCCCCGCTTCGCCCGCGAAGGTCGATGTCTGGGCGCTGCTCTCCGAACTCGGGAAGGACTTCGACCCGGTGCACGGCGGCTTCGGACGGGCGCCGAAGTTCCCACTGCCCGGGGTGATCGATGCTCTGCTGGTGAAGGGCGAGCCCGGCTCGCTGGAGGTTGCTCAGCGCACCCTGGAGGGAATGGCCAGGGGCGGCATTCACGACCAGCTCGGTGGCGGCTTCGCCCGGTACAGCGTCGACGCCGGCTGGGTGGTGCCTCACTTCGAGAAGATGCTGTACGACAACGCCCTGCTGCTGGGCACGTACGTGCGTGGCTGGCGTCGGGTGCCGGACCATGACCCTGCGCTGCGAGCGCTGTTCGAGCGGGTCGTACGCGGCATCGCCGGTTGGCTGGGACGAGAACTCGCGCTTCCCGCCGGGGGTCTCGCCGCCAGCTTGGACGCGGACAGCGCCGATTCCCGCGGGATGCAGCACGAAGGCATCTACTACGTCTGGAACCCCGAATTGCTGGAGGCCGCGCTGGGTGAAGAGGACGCCGACTGGGCTGCGGGGGTATTCCATGTCACGACTGCCGGCAGCTTCGAGCACGGGCTCTCGACCCTGCAGTTCCGGGGCGCGCCGGACCCCGATCGGCTGGCGAGCGTGACCGAGCGGCTGCTTCACGTCCGCCAACACCGGTTCGCGCCCGCGCGTGACGACAAGGTGGTGGCGGCATGGAACGGCTTTGCGATCGATTCCCTGGTCTGGGCCGGGACGGTGTTCGGTGAGGCCGACTGGCTGGCGCTGGCCCGAGGCGTCGCCGAGGCGGTCTGGTCCGTCCACTGGGTGGACGGACGGCTGCGCCGCACCTCGCTGGCCGGTGTCGCCGGGGAGGCCGCCGGAATGGCCGAGGACTATGGGGCGCTCGCGTTGGGGTTCGCCCGGCTCGGGGGCGCCCTGGGTGAGGCGGTGTGGCTGGAGCGGGCCGTGGAGTTGATCGAGGTGGCGGTGGCGCACTTTGGGGCCGACGACGGCGGCTTCTTCGACGCCGCGGACGACGCCGAGGTGCTGTTCGCGCGAGCGCGGGACGTCTCGGACAACCCAACCCCGTCCGGCACGATGTGCCTGGTCGCGGCACTGCGACTGGCGGGCCTGTTGGCCGATCGGGCGGATTTCGGCGATCGCGCCGATCGCGCCGCCGTGACCGTCCGGGGGCTGGCCGTGGCATCCCCGCGGTTCGCCGGGGCGGCGCTGGTGGACCTCCTGGTCGCCGACGAGGCGCGGACGGGGTTGTCGCCGGCGGTCGCGGTGGTGGTCACCGATGATCCGCTCTCGGACCTGGCCCGCGCGACTTGGCGGATGGCGCCCGTCGGAACCGCGGTGCTGGTCGGGCCCCCCGGCACCGCAGGCTTCGCCGGCCATTTCACGGATCGCCCGGCTGCTGCGGCTGGGTTGATCTATGTCTGTCGAGGGACGACCTGCTTCGCGCCGACCGCCGACCTTGCCGAGTTACGCACCGCCTTGTGGAGTCGCGTCTAGTCGCCGCCCGGTCGGTGACTCAGCGGACTCGCGCTCGCTTCAGCGCAGGACGACGATGGCGATCGCGGTGAAGTGAGCGAGCGCAGCCGCAACCGTGCAGGCGTGGAAGATCTCGTGGAACCCGAACCAGGTCGGGGAGGGATCTGGCTTCTTGCGGGCGTAGATGACCGCACCGATGGTGTAGAACAGGCCGCCGATCGCGATCAGCCAGACGACCGCTGGGCCG
>JBAVKY010000328.1:0-21738 GCA_049688555.1 Propionicimonas sp. | reverse complement strand
CCATTGGGGGCTTGCCGGGCACTGTTGGGGACGGGATCGAACTCGAGCTTCGGCGCTGAGCGAAGGTCATGCGCCTAGACTCGTCGCCGATTCGCAGTTAACACTCATTGCTCTTGGTCTCAAGCATGCACCGCTGGACGAGATCATCCGCCCCGACGTCCACAGCGGTCGATGCGGACTAGGCTCGTTTGATCCGAGGCTCGTGAGAGAGACGGTCAATGCGGGAAACGCATCTGCGTCAAGGGCGCCAGACAGTGAAGTTGGGCCTGATCAAGGTCGTCCACGACCTGTTCCCGGAGGAGAAGCTCAAGACCTCCTACTCGATCCTGGAGGGGGTCTTCTGCAACCTGGACGGCTCGGTGTTGTCCACGCGGGAAGTGCGCCAGATCCGGGAGCGGCTGCGGGAGTGGGTTGAGCGCGACGAGCCCGTCCAGCTGCTGGGACGCGAACACGGCCTCTACGTGTACGACGTCGAAGGCTACGAGGTCAGGGCGCTCTACCCGGCGCTGACCAAGCCCTTTGAGGTGGAGCCGTTCACCCTGATCCCGTTCTCCGATGGCTTCATCGTCGACTTCGGCGACATCAACAAGGGCGACGGGGTTCCGGTGATCCCGCCCGTCAAGCTTCAGGCCACCTACGACGAGAACCACCGCTGGCTGGACAGGGTCGGCATCGAGGTGGTGGCCGACGTCAACGCCTTCATCCAGTCGGGTCGGCACCTGGAACTCATCTCCATCGCCGAGGCGCTGCACGAGAAGAAGATCTCGGGCATCGCCGACTCGATCCTGGCCCAACAACGCGCCTTGCGCGTGCTGTTGATCGCGGGACCCTCCTCCTCAGGCAAGACCTCCTTCCAGCGACGGCTGAACACTCAGCTGTTCGTCAACGGTTTCAAGCCCGTGCCGCTGTCGCTCGACAACTACTTCCTCGATCGTGACCAGACTCCCAAGGACTCCGACGGCAAACTCGACTTCGACGTGCTGCAGGCGCTCGACCTGTCGCTGCTCCAGGCTCACATCCGCCAGCTCGTCGAGGGGGAACCGGTCGAGGTACCCACCTTTGACTTCGTCACCGGACGCCGCACCGGCGAACACACCGTGCTGCAGGTGGGCCCCCGCGAGGTCCTGGTCATCGAGGGTATTCACGCGCTGAACCCCGAACTCGTCGGCGCCGTGCACCGCAACCAGCTGTTCAAGATCTACATCAGCGCCCTCAGCGGGCTGAACATCGATCTGGTCAACCGAGTGCCGACCACCGAGATCCGGCTGATCCGCCGCCTGGTGCGTGATGACCGAACCAGGGGCATCTCGCCGGAGCAGACCCTCGGGCAGTGGGCGGGCGTGCGCCGAGGGGAGTACGAGTACATCTTCCGCTTCCAGGAGGATGCGGACGTGATGTTCAACACCAGCATGGTCTACGAGCTGAACGCGCTGCGTCCGCCGGCCGAGGCCGCCCTGGGCCGGATCGGCGACGAAAGCCCGTTCCGGGAGACGCGCGACCGGTTGCTGAACCTGCTGACCTTCTTCGAGCCCATCGACACCTCGAAGGTGCCCTTCAACTCCCTGATCCGGGAGTTCATCGGCGGCAGCATCTACTTCGAGGGGTGACCCGAAGCTTGTCACTATGGCTGCCATCATCGCGCTCAGGCAGGTCGCTCACAGATCTTCGGAGACTCGCCGCCCAGGTGGTGCCTCAGTATCGCGTAGCACCCGCCGAGAACGTCTGTATGCACAAACAGAGCCAGTTGGTACTTTTGTGCATGTGAATGCCCAGCGTATGGCCTACCGGGTCCCAGTGGCGCTCACGCGTGCGCCCATGCGGGCGGTGCGGCCCATCATGCTCCGGGACACTTATGCCGATCCCAGCAAGGAACTGTCCCGCATGGAACGCAACGGCATCCTCGTCAGAATCGGCCATGGCGTCTATGTCGTCAAGCCCGACCAGTACGGCCCCCAGAATGATTGGAAGCCGGCGTTCGAGGAGGCCGCCATGGCCTACGCGACCGCGTTCCATGGCGACCGTGTCCCCGTACTGGTCGGCATCGGCGCCGCCCGACATCACCACGCCATACCGCGTGCGATCGGCGCCACTTGCGTCGCCGTCCCGACCCAGCGCCGGCCAGTCCGACTCGATACCGGCGGCCGCGTAGTGTTCACCATCCGCGACCCGGACGCGATCGATGCTCGCCCGGAGCGGGGCGTGCTCGGCACATACCTGGTCGCAACACCCGAACAGACCCTTGTCGACCTTGTGGCGAACCCAACACTGGGCGGCATGGAGTCCGAGGCGCGGGCAGCTGCCCGCGCCCTCCTCGCGCACCTCGACCGCAACCGCCTCGAACGGATTCTGGAACGGACCCCCGTCCGAGCCAGACGGGCCGTGCGCAAGCTCATGGCGGACGCATGAAGAGACAGCAAACTGGGGGCGGACCGGGAGACGCGCCCGCGTTCGAGGAGATAGCCCGCTACACCGCCCAGTTCGGCGTCGACTCCACGCAGATCCAACACGATTTCGTGATCTCCCACGTTCTGTGGGCCGTTGCCCACTGCCGCGACCGATTCGTCTTCACCGGCGGCACTGCGCTCAGTCGGACAATCCTTAATGGGCTGCGGCTCAGTGAGGACATCGACTTGCTGTCGGTCGGCCCCCGCGCCCAGGCGTCGATCCTCGACAGCGCGATCGGCGACCGGCTCGAACGACGCTTCGGCGAGGTCACTGCCGACCCGTGGCTCAGCAGCACCCGGACAGACACCGATTCCTGCATCTTCCACATCGGCGACACCGATCTGAGCATCCAACTCATCAACGGCGACACCTACCCGCGCTGGCCGACGGCGCTATCCGTTGTCGAGCAGCGGTATGCCAGCGCGCCGTCAGTTACCCTCACCACCTTGACCTCGGCAGCATTCGCCGCAGCCAAGACGTCGCCTGGTGTGACGAGACCAGGAACGCCCCTCGTGACCTCTACGACCTTTGGGCGATGAGTGGGCGCGGCTACATCAACGCGGAAGCGGCCCGCACGTTCGCGAAAGCAGGCCCAACCGGACGGTACCCGTCAACGTCGATGATGCCGAAGAAGCCGCCGGCGCGCAGCGAGTGGTCCGACGCGCTGGCCCACCAGTGCATCCTGCAGATCGACGCTGACGAGGCATACGAGACGGTTCGCACCGCTTGGGAAGACGCTAAGGCTGCGGCCGGCTGACAGCCATTGCCGGGTTCGATTCCCAGTGGCCCCGTCAGCCACCGCCGCTCAATGAGCGGCAGGTGATCACTCAAACCGATCACGAAGCGGGTATGCTCCGGCGCCTGAAAGCTGCGCTGCGGGGCCGTCCGGGCCTTCAGTCCCCCCAACCCCCGAATTGGCCACTGTCGATGGCGGCGACGAGCATGAGGCTGAAGTCCCACCCGAAGTCGGTTCCGACCAGCTTGCCGCCGCGCGTGATCCACAGCCCACAGTCGTCGAACATGGCCAGGCACTGGTTGAGCCTGCGGTCGCTGATCTCGCGCGCTAGCGGGCCGCGAGCCATCGCGGCGGCAAGCGTGTTCGCTGGGGCGTTCCACCACCACTCCCGCAGTTCCGCTGCGGTGCACGGCTCGCTCAAGCGGGGCGAGACGGCGAACAGCACGCCCGGAAGCGGATCGAAGGCACCCTCTTCCTGGGCTCGGTGAGTCAACCCCAACACCAACCCGAGGCCCAGGTTCACCCACTCCGCGTCGGTTGCGGGCGCCGCCAGCGGGCCCCTGGTGGCTCGCCGGCTGCCGACGCTGATGAGCCCGACGGCGGTGGCGGCCAGCCACAGCCGGTCAAGGGGCAGGCACTCGGCGGCGGTGCGCCATGATGCCAGGAACGTTCTCGCCGCCAGTTCGTCGACCTCCGGGATGTCCGGTAGGTCCAGCCCGCTGGCGCGGGTCCAGAGGCGTTCCCAGGCCCACAGGTCGAGGGCGGTGTAGGCCGCCCGGGCGACCGCCGGCCGGAGTACATTCGTGGCGGTCACCTCCCGCCCTGACCCCACCCAGTCTGCGAGCGCCAGCGCGTTCTGGACGAAGGTGGAGCGGCGCACCTGCGGGGCGCTCGCCTTCGGATCGTTCGGGTAGAGGTCCTCGTCTTCGTCGGGCTCGTCGTCCAGCCGTGGCGGCTGCGGCAGCTGCCATCCCGCGGGCAGCCCGCCGGTGTGTTGCCACGTGGCCGCGGAGTCGGTCAGCGCCCGGCCCATTCGGCTGCCCGCATTCCCCGCCGAAGGGCTCCGTCGCCAGCGTTCCTCTTGGGGCAGGGCATTCCAGGCCTCCATGATCCGCTGCAGCCGGGCGTTGGCCTCGTCGATGTCGGCCAAATCGTCCATCGAAATGCCGATCTCCGCGCCGAAGTCCAACAGCTGTTTCGACTCAGACCAGTTCGTGGGGTCGGCGCAGGCCGCCGGCATCCCCCGCGCGGCGGCCTTGGCTTCCCGGAGCAGGTCCTTCGGCTCCGACGATGCCGCGGCCATCCGCCCTGTCGATCTCATGAACCGCCAGAACGTGTCCAACGTAGTCACCAACACGGGAACGTCAGGGCAGCCCTGCGGGCCGTGCGCCGGCCACCGAACCAGCATCAGGTGCTCCACGCTCTTGGCCGGCCACCGGTTCGCGGCCAGGCCGTCGTGCAGCGAGCGGAGCCTGAGCGCCGATTCCAGCAGTTCAGGGTCCAACGCCTTGCCGCGCTCGCCGGCCCACCGCGCGGCGTGACGGATCAACAACTCGTTGTCATCCATGCCGCAGATCCTGACATGTTCGGCCCCCATGGTTCGAGTCGTCCCGCCCGAGCACACGCCCCGGCGCGCCGCGTCTGAACTGCGGATTCGGGTGGCGTGATGCACAGGTTTCGTTCGGTGGCGGTCGGCCAATTCGGCCGCGAAGCACATGACGTCAATCGAATATGTGTTCTATTTTTTCAGGTGATTCTCATGTTCACAAGGGGTTTCGGTCGGGGATTCGTCGGTGTCGTGTGGTTGGATGGAACCATGGAACACCAGCCGGCAGCTCAGATGCTGCACTCGATCGAGGGCATCCTCGACGGGTTCGACGCTGCCGGGGTGGCTGCCGGGGAACGGCTGGCGTGCTCGCAGGTGGCGCGCCGGTTGGCGTCCCGGTTGACGGCGGTGGCCGGGCTGTTGCTGGCGAAGGCCGATGCCGGCCAGGATTCGTTGCGGACGTCGGGGACGCCCACGACGAGCTGGTTGACGGTGCAGGCCGGCCTGTCGAAACGGGAAGCGGGCGCCGCGCTGTATCAGGCCCGGGAGTTGGGCGAGCACGTTGTCGTGGGTGAGGCTGCGGTGGCGGGCCGGATCAGCACGGGGCAGGCGCGGGCGATCCACACCGTCCTCGGGGGCCTGGACGGGTTGGATGAGGCCCAGCAGGCCCAGGCCGAGCAGGTCATGCTCAAGATGGCCTCATCGATGGACACCGACCTGCTCGCGAAGGCAGCGCCGCAGGTGCTCGCCGTGGTCGCAGCCGAGCAGGCCGCCGAACTCCAGGAACGCCGGTTGCAGCGGCAGGCCGAAGCGGCTAGGCGGAACCGATCGCTGACCTTGGGTCGCGACCGGAACGGTTCGGTCACCTTCTCCGGCAGCCTGCCACTGACCGATGGCGAGGCGTGGATCGCGATCCTGGACGCCTACGCCGAATCGCGGCGGCGTAACGCGGTGGAGGAACGCGACCCGCTCGCCCCCACGCTCTCCCCGGCGCAACGCAGAGCTGATGCGCTGTTGGCCATGATCGCCGACCACCAGCTCGGACGGCGGGCTCCCCGGGTTGGCGGTGACCGGCCGCGGGTCGTGGTCACCCTGAACTTCGACCAGTTGCGGGCCGGGGCGGCCGGCGCCGGGCTGATCGGCGACGAACCGATCAGCGCCGGGGACTTGCGCCGGTTGTGTTGCGACGCCGACCTGATCCCGGCCGTTCTCGGCGCAGCTGGTGAGGTCCTTGATGTGGGACGCTCGGCCCGGCTGGTCACCCCGGCGATCCGCTCCGCCCTGACGTTGCGGGACGGCGGGTGTGTGTTCCCCGGGTGCCAGGCCCGAGCGATCGGGTGCGACGCCCACCACTGCCGCCCATGGTCGGCGGGCGGCCTCACCGCCCTATGGAACCTGTGCTTGTTGTGCCCACACCACCATGCCCTGGTCGAGCCCGCGAAGTATGGGGCACGAGACCAATGGGAAATCCGGATCGCTCCCGACGGCATCCCCGAGGCCATCCCTCCTCGGCGCCTTGATCCGAATCGAGTGCCCATTCGCCACGCCCGCTTCATGCGCACCGGCCCCCCAACAGACGAGACGGCGACAGCCGCATCCACACCACCCAACTTGGCACCACCAGCTGCCTGAACCCCGCCTGGAACGCCACGGCGGGCTCTGGGCTGCCCGGGTGCGGTGCGCCCCTGACGGCTCTGCAATTCTCTTGGACGCCGCCCGGGACGCCAGACGCCCCGGACGGTCCAAGGACCGCCCGGGGCGCCGGGCGAGGAGGGGTTACTTGGTGGGCATCAAGACCCCATCGATGACGTGAATGACTCCGTTGCTGGCCTTGACGTCGGTGGCGACCACGTTGACGCTGTTGCCGGCGACGTCCACCAGGGCCACCTTGTCGCCGGTGACCACCACGGTGAGCTCGGCACCCTGGACCGTCTTGACCTTCTGGCCGTTTAGCTTCACGACGTCGGCTGCCATGACCTCACCGGCGACCACGTGGTACTTGAGGATGTCGGTGAGCGCGCCCTTGGGCTCCTTCAGGAGGCCCTCGACCGTCCCCGCGGGCAGCTTCGCGAAGGCCGCGTCGGTGGGCGCGAACACTGTGAACGGGCCCGGGCCCTTGAGGGTGTCCACCAGCCCGGCGGCGGTGAGCGCCGCGGCCAGGGTGGTGAAGTCACCCGCGGCGACCGCGGTGTCCACGATGTCGGCGCTGGCCATGGGGGCGGCCGGCGTGGTCGCTGCGGGCGAGGACGCGGCCGGCGTCGAGGGCGCCATGGATGAGGGGACGGCTCCAGAGCTGCAAGCACCCAGGAAGAAGGAGAGGCTCAAGACCCCGGCGGCTGCGAGTGAACGCTTCATGATGGTGCACCTTTCGTGAAATGTATGTGGAGGGATTGTGTAACTAGTGTGCGCCTCCTCTTTCTCACTTGTCAAGCGGTCTGTGCAAGGTTTGTGTAGTGTGTGTCTCGGGAGGACTCCAATGCACACGATCACGTGGGTCGCGCAGCAACTCGGGCTGGCGCCCGGCACCCTGCGAGCCTGGGAGCAGCGCTACGGCATCGTGCACCCCACCCGCTCCGAGGGCGGCTACCGCCTCTACGACGACAACGACCTCGATACCCTGCGGAGCATGGCTGACCTGGTCGCGGCGGGCACGCAGCCCGCACAGGCCGCAGCACAGGTCCGATCCGGCTGGGCAGGGTCCTCACGCGAGGTCGCCCGCTCCGCCGGGGCGCCGGCAGGGCTGCCCGACCCCCGCGCCCTGATGGTCGCCGCCCGGGCCTACGACGTCCGCGCCCTCAACGACACCCTCGACGCCGCCTTCGCCGCCGCGGGGTTCGAGTACGTGATCGACGTGTGGCTGATGGCCGCCATGGCCGAGGTCGGTGAGGCCTGGGCCTCCGGCCGCCTCGACGTGGCCCAGGAGCACTTCATCAGCGCCGGTGTCATGCGCCGACTCGCGGCCGCCTTCGACGCCGCCGGACACGCTCGTGGCGGTCGCCACGTTGTCACCGGACTCGCACCTGGCGCCACCCACGAGATCGCTACCCTCGCCTTCGCGACCATGTTGCGACGGGCGGGCCTCCGCGTCACCTACCTCGGCCCGGACCTCCCCGTCCCAAGCTGGGTCGAGGCCGTCCGCACCACACACCCCGACGCAGTCGTGATCGGCGCCCCACGAACCGCCGACACCCCAGCCGCCACTGACGTCGTCCGGGCGCTGCGCGAGACGGCGCCACTCGTCGCCGCCTACGTCGGAGGGCCAGGATCTCCCCCCGAAGCCGCGCTGGGAGGCGCCACCCTCGCCCAGGCCAGCGACTGGCTCGCCGAAACCCTGACGCTCTCCTGACCGAGTCTCCCCGACCAGCGAATCCGGCTGTCTCGCAGAGAGCGCCAGATCCGTATCGCAGGAGTGTGAGTGAGCGGTGTTCCGATCAGCTCAAGCAACCCCTGCTCATCGACGAGTGGCGGTTCAGCGGCCCCTTACAGCCAGCGGATCCGCCGGAAGACCAAGTAGAGCACCAGCATGAGGGCCGCATTGACCCCCATCAGAGCGAAGTAGCCGTATTCCCAGTGCAGCTCGGGGATGTTGTCGAAGTTCATCCCGTAGACCGCCCCCATCGTCGTGGGCACGGCCAGGATGGCCACTGCGGCGGAGATCTTCCGCATGTCGCGGTTGTCCTTGACCGAGACCAGGGCAAGCGCGGCCTGCAGGATGTTGGTCAGCTGATCTTCCATGGTGTGGATGTTCTCCCGCACCTCCTGCACCAAATCGCTCAACTCCCGGAAGTATGGACGGGCGTCGTCGGGGATGAGTGCCAAGTCGAGCGTGGCCAGCTGTGTCAGGGGGTTGCACAGGGGGGAGACGCAACGCCGGAACTCGATCAGCTCCCGCTTGATCGTGTACGGCCGGTCGATCTCCACGTTGCGGGTCTGGTCGAAGACGAGTTCCTCGGCGTCTTCGACGTCGTCCTGCATCTGGCCCACGACCCGGATGAAGTCGTCGATGGCGACCGACAGGCAGGCGTGCAGCACCTGCCAGGGGCCTTCGGGCATGTCGCTGGTCACCTTCTCCACCAACGCGCGCACCTCAGGCATCCGGGACCTGCCGCGCTGGCGGGAGGTCACCACCCAGTGCGGCCCGAGGATGATCATCAGCTCGCCGGTGCTGACGATCTCGGCGAGCGACTGGTGTTGGTCGCGTTCGAGGTAGGACACGGTCGAGGCGACCATGAACAAGTACTCGTCGAACCGCTCTAGCTTTGAACGCCGGTGTCCATGGACGGCGTCCGCGATGACGAGTTCGTGGATGTCCAGGAGTTCCCCCAGGGTGGCCAGGGTGCGCTCGGTGGGATTGTGCAGCCCCACCCACACGAAGCCCTTGCCCGTTTCGGCGGCCGACAGGGCGGACTTCAGGTCGGGGGCATCGTGTCGCCTTCCGCCGGCCCACCACGACCACATCATTTCGGGGGGTGAGGCCTGCTCACGCAAGACGGACGGCAGGGACACGAGGGTGCCTCCTCTCCGACCAGCCCGGCCTCGTCCCTGTAGGGGTCGTTGGGCAGCAGGTCGGCTCCATCCTAGGGCTCACGGCTGGCCCGCCGGGTGGAGAGCTCGCCACCTCGGGACGGCAGCCGAGGCAGACCGTCCGGAGGCCCGATCCGCAGCCACCGGTACGCAGTCGGCACTCGCACGATTCGGCTGCGATCAGGTGCCCCGAGGAGAACAATCGAGCTAGCGGTTGAAACCAGGAGTCGACGATGGTCACGAATCCCGGGGGTGGCCCAATGTTCGGGACCCACCTCCTCACACCCACGGCCCCCGGCCCCGCCGACCGCGATCAGTCCCAGCTGACGGAGGCGCCATGCCCCAGCTGATCCTTAACCAGACGGTCACCGAACTCCCCGCCGAGGACGTCAACCTGCTCGGCTGGCTGCGTGATCACGGCTTGACCGCCGCCAAGCCCGGCTGCCTCGGCGGCGACTGCGGGGCTTGTCAGGTGCTGCTCGGTGAGATCGACAACGGCACCGCCACACCCCGCTACCGGAGCGTGAACAGCTGCCTGCTGAGCACCGGATTGGTCGCCGACTGCCACCTGATCACGGTCGAAGGGCTGAACGGCGACCGGCTGACCCCAGTCCAGCAGGCCCTGGTAGAGGCAGGCGCGATCCAGTGCGGCTACTGCACCCCAGGCCTGGTCGTCGCCCTCACCGGCGCGCTTCTGGGTGGTGACGCGCCTGCGGATGCGCTGGCCGGTAACCTGTGCCGCTGCACCGGTTACGTGGGCATCCGCCTCGCCTGCGACCGACTGGCCAGCGATTTCGACCGACGAGCGCGCACCCTCGACGAGGCGGCCGAGCAGGGACTGTTGCCGGAGGCCGTCGCCCGGGCCGGGACGGGACTACGTCCGCTTCCCCTGGAGCCGCCCCTGCCACCAGGGGAGCACGGGCCGATCCGGCTGGGCGGGGAGACCGACCACACCGTCCGCCACCCGCATGCGCGAGCCAGGTACGGGCCGTGGCTGCGGCTGCACCGACTGCCCGCGCTGCGCGGGATCTCCGAGCACGAGACCGGCATCACCATCGGCTCAGCGGTGACGGTCGCCGAACTGCAGGCCAGTCCGCTGATCGCCGACGCCTGGCCGGACCTGCCGGCCTTCCTCGACCGGTTCGGCTCGCCGGCGATCCGGCATCTGGCCACGGTCGGCGGGAACCTCGTCAACGCGTCCCCGGTGGCCGACCTGGCGGTGGTGCTGCTCGCGCTGCGCGCCGACCTCACCATCGACGGCCCGGCCGGGCGGCGTGACCTGCCACTGGCCGGCTTCTTCCACGGCTACAAGCACACCGACCTCGGCTCCGACGAACTGCTGGTCTCGGTGCGCATTCCCCGCAATCGCGCCCGGAGCAGCCGCCTGCACGCCGAAAAGGTCTCCCGGCGCAGGCACGACGACATCGCGTCGGTCTGCAGCACGATGGTCGTCACCGGGGGAGGCCGGGACGGCTTCGGTGAGGTCGCCCTCAGCGCTGGGGGAGTGTCACCCGTCCCCGCGCTGCTGAGGGGTGCAGCGTCCGTCTTGGCTGGGCGGCCACTGACCGATGCCGTGGTGCGGGAGGCGCTCGACCGGCTCGTGGCGGAGATCGCGCCGATTGGCGACGTCCGCGGCTCGGCCGGCTACAAGGCCGCCCTGCTGCGGCACCTCGTCTTGGCCCACCTCGCCGCCCTGCAACCCGGTTTCGACTTCTGGGGGTACCTGCGATGACCCGCCCGGATCTCCCCCTGCTCGCAACGGGTCGCGCCCAGTTCACGGGCGACCTGCCCCTGCCGTCCGGCTGCCTGCACGCCCAGCCGGCGACGTCCCCGCACGCCCATGCCCGGTTCACCCGCGTCGAGAGGGCGGCGGCGCTGGCCGAACCGGGCGTGCTCGCCGTCCTCACCGCGGCAGACGTCCCCGGGATCAACGACGTCGGCAACCTGGTGCACGACGAGCCGCTGCTGGCCGAGGCCGAAGTGCGCTGCGTGGGGGAGCCGTTTGCCCTGGTCATCGCCGACTCCCCGGACGGGGCCTGGCGGGCGGCCCGCCTCGTCGGCGCCGACTGGGAGCTGCTCCCGGCGATCCTGGACGCGCGCGAGGCCGCCGCCCGCGGGCAGCTGATCGAGCCGCCGCGCATCATCGCCTGCGGTGAGGTGGACGCAGCCTGGGCAGGCTGTGCCACCGTGGTCGAGGGCGGCGTCCGCCTGGGTTCGGCTGATCACGTCTACCTCGAGACCCAGTGCGCACTGGCCGTGCCGACCGACTCCGGCCTGGTCGTGCACAGCTCAACCCAGTCGCCCAGCGCTACCCAGGCGGCGATCGCGCGGGTCACCGGCCTGCCGATGAACGCCGTCGAGGTCGATGTCGCCCGGCTGGGCGGCGGTTTCGGCGGTAAGGAGGACCAAGCCACCGAATGGGCCGGCTGCGCGGCGCTGGCCGCCGTCCACACCGGCCGTCCGGTGCGACTCTGGCTCGACCGAACCGACGACCTGCGGATCACCGGCAAGCGGCACCCCTACACCGCCGACTACCGGCTCGGGCTGGACGCGGTAGGCCACTTCCTGGCCTACGAGGCGACCCTCTACCAAGATGCCGGGTGCCTCACCGACCTTTCGCCGGCGATCCTCGAGCGGTCGCTGTTCCACGCCACGAACGCGTACGCGATCCCGCACGTCCGAGTCACCGGGATCAGCTGCCGCACCAACCTGCCCGCCAATACCGCCTTTCGCGGCTTTGGCGCGCCACAAGGCATGTTCGTCATCGAGGCCGCGATCCGGACGGCCGCGCGGGCACTCGGCGTCCGGCCAGAGGAGCTGCAGGCCCGCAACCTGCTCACCGACCAGGACGTACTCCACTACGGCCAGGTGGTCGAGAACGCGCGGGCAACCCGGACCTGGGCCGAGTTGGTCGCCCACCGGGACCCGGCGCGAGTTCGCACCGAAGTCGACGCCTGGAACGCGACGGGGCCCCGGCTGCGCCGCGGGATGGCGATGCTGCCGGTCTGCTTCGGCATCGCCTTCACCGCGACGCTGCTCAACCAGGCCGAGGCGCTGGTGCACCTCTATCTGGACGGGTCGGTGGGGGTGACCACCGGCGCGGTCGAGATGGGCCAGGGCGTCAACGGCAAGATTCGGACGGTGGTCGCCCGCACCCTGGGCATCGGTGAGGACGCCGTCCGGATCGAGAGCACGAACACGCTGCGGGTGGCCAATGTGTCCCCGACCGCGGCCAGCACCGGCGCCGACCTCAATGGCCTTGCCGCCCGCGAAGCCTGCCGCGCGATCCTGGCGAACCTCCCGGACGGCGAGGTCTGGCTCGACCGGGTCCAGACCGCCTACGCCCAGCGCAGGAGCCTGTCCGCGCTCGCGCACTACGCCACCCCCGGGGTCGCTTTCGACCACGCCACGAATCAGGGCACGCCGTTCCGGTATCACGTGTTCGGGGCCGCGCTGGTCGAGGCCGAGGTGGACGTGCTGCTCGGCACCGGCCGCATCGACCGGGTTACGCTCGTCCACGACTGCGGCGAGAGCCTCGACGAGCTCACCGACCGTGGCCAGATCGAGGGTGCCTTGGTGCAAGGCATCGGCTGGATGACCACCGAGGAGATCCGCCACGACGCGGACGGCCGGCTGCTCACCGACACGCTGGCCACCTACAAGGTGCCGGACCTGCCAGAGGCCCCCGAGATCGAGGTGCACCTGCTCGGCGAGCCGAACCCGGTCGGGCTGCTGAACAGCAAGGCGGTGGGCGAACCGCCGCTGGTCTACGGCCTGGGCGCCTTCTTCGCGCTCCAGGACGCGATCGCGAGCTACGCCCCAGCTGCGGCGGACGTGTTCACCACGCCGCTGACCGCCGAGCGGATCTTCGGCCTGCTGCATGGCCGTGTGAACGATGACGAGGTGCCCGATGGCCACGCCTGACGACGCCCCGGCAGCCGTCGGCCTTGGGCGAGGCTCGCCGACCGGCCCGGTACTGCCCGAACTGCGGGTCTGGCGGGCGCTGCGGCGCGAGCTTGCCCAGGGCCGTCCGGCCGTTCTGGTCGTCGTCGTGGCGCACACCGGCAGCTCGCCGGGACGCACGGGTTGGCTGATGGCGGTGGGTCGCGGTGGGTGGCTGGCGGGCACGACCGGCGGCGGCGCGGCCGAAGCCCAGGTCGTCACCGGGGCTGTCGACCTGCTGGCTGAACCCGAGCCAGTCTCGCGCCTGGTCACCCAGACCCACCGCACCGGAACCGCCAACGCATCGGGGTTGCTCTGCGGCGGCGAGCAGGTCATGGCGCTGATTCGGGTCACGCCGGACTCCGCGCACGCTCTCGCGGCCGTCGACGCCGCGCTGACCAGGGGTGACACCGTCTCCTGGACGGTCACCCCGAACGGCTGGACGCTGGGGGCGACCGCGGCCGACGGGTTCCTGGACGGCCGCGGCTGGGCTTTCGTTCAGACCTCCGGACCCAGCCACCAAGTGGTGCTGGTCGGCGCCGGCCACGTCGGCTCAGCGCTGGCTCGTGTGCTCGTCCCGCTCGGCTTCCGGGTCAGGGTGGTGGACGAGCGTCCCGGCGCGGCCGTCCGGCTGGCGGACTTCGCCCACGACCTCGTCGAGCGCCGCTACGAAGACGTGCGGGCCGTCATCCAGCCGTCGGAGCGGACTTTCGTCGTCATTGCCACCCACGCACCCGACCGGGACGCCGCGGCGGTCGCCGCGCTGGCCGACGTCCCGTTGGGCTACTTCGGCGTGCTTGGCAGTCAAGCCAAGCTCGCCCACCTGCCCGACGTCTCGCACCTGGTCGCCCCGATGGGCCTCTCGATCGGCAGTCACACGCCGGAGGAGATCGCGGTCAGCGTCGCCGCCCAGCTCGTCGCGGTGCGCACCCGTCATCGAGGGGCGACGCCCAGGTCGTCGGTCTAGAGAGGAAGGGAGAGGTCATGTTTCGTGATCGCGAAGAGGCCGCGGGTCGGCTCGCCGACGAACTTGCGGCGTACCAGGGCAAGAACCCGCTGGTCCTGGCCATCCCCCGCGGGGCCGTGCCGATGGCGAAGATCGTCGCCGACCGGCTGGGGGGCGAGTTCGACGTGGTGCTGGTGCGTAAGCTGCGCGCCCCAGGGCAGCCGGAGTTCGCGATCGGCTCGGTCGATGAGAGCGGCTGGACGTACCTCGCGCCCCACGCCGCCGCCGCGGGCGCGGACGCGGCGTACGTCGAGGACGAGAAGCGCCTCCAGCTGGAGACCATCCGGGCGCGGCGGGCCCAGTACACCCCACTGCGGCCCCCCATCGACCCCGCCGGGAGGATCGTGATCGTCCTCGACGACGGCCTCGCCACCGGCTCGACCATGATCGCGGCCCTCCACGGGTTGCGGGGACGTCAGCCCGCCAGGCTCGTGTCCGCCGTGCCCGTCGCACCGCCCGAGATCGTGGACAAGCTGCGCGGGTACGCCGACGAGGTCATCTGCCTCCAGACGCCGTGGGGGTTCCAGGCGGTGGGCCAGTTCTACGAGGACTTCGACCAGGTCACCGACGACGAGGTCATCGCCCTGCTCGGGGGCTGACCTTCCGCACGACACGGCTGGCGACCCGGTCCTTGCAGGAGGTGCGCGGCACTCGCGGCTGGAGACGCAGTCCCGACCGGTTGGCCCCAGCCGTGGGGACTGTTGGGGCTTCTGCGCCTGGCTTCTGCGCCTGGCTACTGTTCCTGGCCCGCGCCCAGGTGTTCGCGCGCCCAGGCGACGACCGCCGCCAGGTCCAGCCCGTAGGTGGGACCGGCGCCGGCGCTGTAGGCCCCGAGTTTGCCCGCCCCCCGCTCCAGGAGCCGGGCAGCCCCGGCGGTGTTCCCGCGGGCGGAATGCGTCAAGGCGACACAGAGCTGTGCCAGTCCCTGCCACAGGTCGCGTTCCTCCACCGGACCCGCCTTCCAGCGAGCCTCAAGGACCTCATGCGCGGCAAACGGCCTGCCGTCGTCCACCAGGCTCCTGGCCAGCGCCAATGACTCCAGCGGCGGCAGGGGCTCCTCCGACACCGGTTCGACACCGACAGCGCCATAGGGCAGCGGCCGGCCGAGGGCGTCACGCGGCCGGGCCTGACGTGGGCGACCCGAAGCGTCGCGGTCGCGAGTCACCACAGGCTCCACTCCGGGCGCCCCACGTCGAATCCGATCCTGCTGGCACCCCTGGTGGGAGCCATCACCCGGGGTCGGGCCTGGCCCGCTCCTCGCGGAGCTGGGGTGGGGTGAAGTCGTCGGGGTGGATGCCCCGCTTGTCGGCGTAGAAGGCGCGAACGAGCTCCATGTCCGCTCTGACATCGCCGGTGAGGTGGATGGTGGGGCCCAGGCCGGCGGTACGGGTCGCCGCGTCAACGTACCCCAGAACCACCGGCAGGTCAGCGTCCCGGGCGATCCGGTAGAAGCCTGACTTCCACAGCTTCCCGCGTTGCCGGGTGCCCTCAGGGGTGATCACCAGGAAGAACTTCTGCCCCGACCGAACCCGGGCGACGATCTCTTCGACCAGCCGCCCGGGGTTGTCCCGGATCACTGGGATGCCGCCGAGGGCACGCATGATCCCACCGAAGGGAGCCTTGAACAGGGTGTGCTTCCCCAGCCACAGCGGTGCGAACCCGTGCCGCCAGCAGATCGCGAGCATGAACACGAAGTCCCAGTTGGACGTGTGCGGGGCGCCGATCAGCACCGCCGAGCCGTCAGCGGGCGGCGGTTCGGAGCGCAAGCGGTAGCGGGAGAACGCCCAGTAGGCGCGGGCGATAAGGGGCCTCACGATCACGTCACGAACCTACTGCCAGCGCCCCCCAGCGCCAAGCTTCGCGCGCAGGTCGCCGTCCGGCGGTCGTGCGCCCTCGCAGGAGTCGGGAATGGTGAATTGTGACCCCTGTCCGCCGGGCCCGGTCTGGGCAAGGATGGGCGGATGGACCTTGGCACCTTCTATGCGCTCATGTCGGTCACCTGTTTCACCCTCGTCGGGCTGTGGTGGACGGTGGTCGAGCGTCACCCTGCTTGGCGCACTGACCGTCGGCTCCGCAGGATGGCTGGCGGAACCTACCTGTCCTTCCTGCTGCCTGGCGTGATGAGCATGTTCGCCCAGGTGAACCCGGCGAGTCCGCTGATGTGGCGGGTCAGCTTCGGCCTCACCGCGATTGTCGGGCTGGTCTCGTCAGTCAGGATGTTCGGCCTTGATGCCACCGGCGACGTTGGCCCGTTCCGGCGATTCCGGTGGCTGGCCCCGGTGCTCTACGCCACGATCGTGGTGCTCGGGATCGTTCCCGAATTGGCCGGACGTCTCGGCGCCACGCCGCTGCAGGTGGCTTCGGTGCTGCTCATCCTGCTCGTCCTGCTGGCCCACGGACTCACCTGGGAGTTCATGATGGAGCCCGACTCGGTCACCGAGGTGGGCGCCGACGACCAGTGACGTCAGGGGCGGCCGCGAGCTCAGCTTTCAGCGGTGAACGCGGCGATGTCGATCTTCTTCATGCCCATCAGCGTCTGGTAGGCGTCCGGGGCCTGCATCAACTCGCCGAGGTTCGCCGGGACGACCTGCCAGCTCACCCCGAAGCGATCCGCGCACCATCCGCATTGCTCCGCTTCGGGTACTGAGCTGAGTTGATTCCAGTAGTAGTCGAGCTCGGCCTGATCGGCGCACTCCAGCATCAGCGAAACGCCACAGTTGAAGCTGAAATCCTGTTCGGCGCCCGAATCCATCGCCACGAACAATTGGCCAAGGATCTCCAGGTCACAGAACATCACGCTGCCCGGTGTGGCCGGCCCCACCTGCTCGGAGTAGCGCATCAGATTGCCCACCCGAGTGCCGGGGAAGACGGACGTGTAGAAGTCGACCGCCTCACCGGCTCGGTTCTGCACGCCGTCGCCGAACAGCCACGTCGGGATCACGAAGGGCCGCGGCTCACCGGCCGGGTCGGTGAGGATCAGCTGCCAGCTGACCCCGTAGCGGTCCTGGATCCAGCCGTAGCGCTGGCTGAAGGCGTACTCACCCAGCGGCATCAACACGTGCCCTCCCTCGGCCAACGACGTCCACACTTCGTCCAGCCGCTCGCGGGCGGCGCTGTCGTTGGAGGGGTCGAAGTTCAGCATGAAGGACACCGACGGATTGATCGCGAACTGGGGGCCGGCGTTGATCGCGACGAACCGGTAGCCACCGATCTCGAACTCGACGATCAGCTCCTTGCCGGCGAACTCCTGCTGGAAGTCGGCTAGCCCCTCACTGGGGTAGTACTGCGTGGAAGTGACGTGGGCCTCGGGAAACACCGAAGCGTAGAAGTTGGCCGCTTCGGCCGCGTTGTGGTCGAACCACAGGTTCGGGACGATCTTCTGCATAGGTCCACCTCACTCGGCTTTGGGTCGATGCCCCTGACGCGGGCATCGGCGCGGATTGGCTCCCGACTGACTGTACGCAGCTTCGCGGGTCGCTTCGAGCCCCGCAGGGTCGGTAAGGATGCGCACGGCCGACCCTCAGGTGGGGCGGCGCTAACCTGTCTTTCATCGCGCCAATCGGGAAGGGCTGATCGATGGACGGCGAACCGACCCTGCGCCAAGCCAACAAGCCGCGGGAACCTGCAGTCCCGCGAGTGGAGCGCGACGGCCACGTGTGGCGGATCCGTTCGCTGGCCGCGGCGCGGCAGGTCCTGCGCGCCCGCAACCTGACCACCCAGGCCGGGTTCACCGCCGAGGCGATCCCCAAGGGGTATCTCAAGCACCATCCCATCCTGATCAGTGACGGGCCACTGCACGACGAGCAGCGCGGCAAGGTCGGACGCTTCTTCGCCCCCGCGGTGGTCGCCGAGCGCTACACGGCCCACATGGAGTCCTGCGCCGATACCCTCCTCGATCAGGCCGAGGCGGACGGAACCTTCAAGCTCGAGGAACTGACGCTGCTCTACGCCGTGGAGGTGACCGCGGACGTGGTGGGGCTGACCAACTCGTCGGTGCGGCGGATGGCACCCCGGCTCGTCCGCTTCTTCAACCAGCCACCCTTCGATCTCACCCGTCCCGATCTCGGCCGCACGCCTCGCCAGTGGGCCCAGGCCGCGGTCAACGGGCTGTCTCCGATCGTGCGGTTCTACCTCGCCGATGTCCGGCCGGCGATCCGGGCCCGACGGAAGCAACCCGGCCAGGACGTGATCAGCCACCTCCTCGGACAGGGCTACAGCAACGCCGACATCCTGGTGGAGTGCGTCACGTACGGCACGGCCGGCATGGTCACCACGCGCGAGTTCATGTCGATGGCCGCCTGGCACCTGCTGCGCAACCAGCCGTTGAGGCAGCGGTACCTCGCGGCGGGGCAGCCAGAGCGGTTCGCCATCCTGAACGAGATCATTCGGCTGGAACCCGTGGTCGGGCATCTCTACCGGCGCGCTCAGGGCTCGTTCGACATCACCGAGGCCGATGCCACCTGGACCGTGGCTCCCGGGGACCTGATCGACCTGTGCGTTCGGCAGGCCAACGCCGACCCCGAAGCGGTGGGTCCGGAGCCGCTCAACCTCTGCCCGGGGCGCCCGCTGCCGACCGGAGTCAATCAGGCGGTGCTGAGCTTCGGCGACGGCGCACACCGGTGTCCCGGACAGCCCCTGGCGATTCTGGAAGCGGACGTGCTGCTCACCCGGCTGCTGGCCCGCAAGCCCAAGATCGTCACCGAACCGTCCCTGGGTTGGGACGATCTGATCGAGGGCTACCTGCTGCGAGGCTTCGAACTCAGCTTCGGCTGACCCCAGGCAGCTCAACCGCGCGGGGCGACTGGGCCGGTGCCGGTAGGACGGCCCCTAGAAGCTGTCGATCCGAATCGGTATCCGCTGGGGTCCGAAGTCCTCCGCGGCTTCGGCGAACCGTCCGGCGATCGCCAGCCCGCAATCCGGGCAGCGGCCATCGGCGGTCAACCGGTAGCTGAGGAGCCGGTACCAGTCCCGCCGCATCAGCGTCCCGCCACAGCCGGGGCACCGGGTGGTGTCGCCCTCGAGATCGTGCACATTGCCGACGTAGACGTAATGGAGGCCGTGGTCCATCGCGATCCGGCGCGCCCGCGTCAGCGTGGCGGGCGGTGTCGGGGGCACGTTGAGCATGTGGTGCGACGGATGGAAGGCGGAGAAGTGCAGCGGCACGTCGGCGCCGAGTTCGGCGGCGATCCACGCGGCGAGGTTGTTCAGCTCGGCGTCGGAGTCGTTGTGGCCGGGAATCAACAGGGTCGTGATCTCCGTCCAGACCGAGGTCTCTTTCGCGAGGTAGGTGAGCGTGTCAAGGACCGGCTGCAGGTGCGAGCGTGTCAGTGACGCGTAGAACTCCTCGGTGAAACCCTTCAAGTCCACGTTGGCGGCGTCCATGTGGGAGAAGAACTCCCGGCGGGGTTCTTCGTTGATGAAGCCTGCGGTCACGGCGACCGTCTGTAGGCCAGCGGCGTGGCAGGCGTCGGCGACGTCGATGGCGTACTCGGCGAAGATCACCGGGTCGTTGTAGGTGAAGGCGACGCTGCGGCAACCCCACTGCTTGGCCGCGCGTGCGATCGCGGTGGGGGAGGCCTGGTCCTGCAGGCGCTCGGGGTCGCGGGACGTGCTGATGTCCCAGTTCTGGCAGTACCGGCAGGACAGGTTGCAGCCGACCGTGCCGAAGGAGAGCACGCTGCTGCCTGGGTAGAAGTGGGCCAGCGGCTTCTTTTCGATCGGGTCGATGCAGAAGCCCGAGGCCAAGCCGTAGGTCGTCAGGACGACCTGGTCGCCGTCCCGGCGTCTCACGAAGCAGGCGCCGCGCTGCTGGTCGCGCAACTTGCACTCGTGCGGGCAGAGGTCGCATTGGATTCGGCCATCGTCGAGTGGGTGCCACCACCTGGCGGGATGGGTCAGCGGTGTCGTCGTGGTCATCGAAGCACCTCCGTGGGACGGTCCGCAGATTCGGCCCAGGCGGTGACGCCAAAGCGGCGGACGGTGACGTCGGGACTCCAGAAGGACGCTGGCAGTCCCGCCTTGAGCTTCAACCGGTTGAGGAATTCCTGAGGTTCGGGCAGCTGTTCCCAGACCTGCGGCAGAAAGGTGCCGCGGTGGCCGTCCCAGCTGAGGATCAGGCCGTCGATGCCGGGCCGCAGCCGACTCAGGAGTTCGTGGGCGGAGCTGGCCGGCAGCGGCTGGGTGGGGGACAGCAGCGACACTTCGATCCGGGTTCGGGGCAATTCCTGAGCCGTCAGCGGCGGGAAGCGGTGGTCGGAGAACGCCGCGGCCCGGGCGTTGAGGGTGATGTCGGAGAGCAGACTGCGGTGAGGCTCGATGGAGCCGATGCAGCCGCGCAGCCGTCCGTCCAGGGTGAGGGTGACGAAGCAGGCGCCCGGTGCGGCGAGCCAGGGGGCGGAATCGTCGGCGGAAACCAGGCGTCCGAAGCGTGCGGCGATCGCTGACCGGGCCAAGCCCAGCAGGATCTCCCCAGCACGGGGATCGGACTCCGGGCAGAGATCGGACTCGACGTTCATCACTCCCCCTCGGAGAACGCGATCGAGGCGTAGCCGACCACCCGGTCACGGTCACCGGCGGTGTCGCCGGAGTTGCGGCGGTCGACGAGTTCGGGTCTCAGTTGGTGGTCTTGGGCGGCCACCAGAAGCCCGTTGACGGCTCGCGCCCCGCAGGCTCTCCGGTCCGGCAGCGGCCAGTTCAGCTCGAGAACTCGTCGCACCGTGTCGCTGTCCATGGCCTCCGCGGCCTCATAGGGCAGGTAGTGGGAAAGGTCGGAACTGATCAGCAGCAGTGTTTCGGGGCCTCCCCAGCAAGCCTCGATCACGGCCGCGACCTGCAGTGGTGTGGCGGCCCCGACGACGACCGGGACGAGGGTGAACTCTTCCAGCACCCGTTGCAGGAACGGCAGTTGGACTTCCAAGGAGTGCTCGGGGGCGTGCGCCTGATCGGAATCGATCACATGGGGCAGGCGAAGCAGGGCCTCGGTGACAACATGGTCGAGCGGCACCGCCCCCAGCGGGGTAGCGAAGGCGTCAGCCGGAGACACCGCCAGCCCGGAGAAGCCCACGTAATGGGCGGGGCCGAGCAGCACCACGCGACGGATCAGGGAACGCGCCGGCTCGAGTAGGACGTAGCCCCGGGCGGCGGTTGGGCCGGAATAGATGTACCCGGCGTGGGGGACGATCAACGCCTTCGGCGGCGCCCCCGCCTCGGCTGGAGTGGCATCACGGGCCTGGTCCAACAAACTGTCCACGCTGCGTTCCAGATCCGCAGCGTGGCCCGGATAGAACTGACCCGCCACCGCAGGTTGACGGACGGTCTTCATTGCCATCGCCTCACCTCGACGGTATGCCTGCTTGCCGGCCGCCGTCAACGCCCGACCCCCCGTCCCTGCCCCCCGTCCCTGCCCCCCAGTCCCTGCCCTCATTCGACTCTGCGCCCCGTAGGTGACTCTGCGCCCGCTACAGCACGCGCAAGGTCGCCTTCGGGGCGCAGAGTGGGAAAAGGCAGGGCACGCGAGTGAGGCGCGTGAGATGCGTGGGT
>JBAVKY010000327.1:0-2926 GCA_049688555.1 Propionicimonas sp. | reverse complement strand
AACTGATATCCGATCCACACCTGGACCCAGGTCACGCCACTCAGATCGAGCAGCGTGTTGGTGAACTGATCATCGCGGATGGAGAGTTCCCAGGTGCCGCCGATGCCGCGCCCCCAATAGGCGAGCGACCGAGGGGCGGTGAGCGGAGGGTCCTCGCCCAGTCCCTCGTCGGGCGCCAACGGCTCCAGCTTGGCGGGGCGGGTGGCGATGCGCGGTTCGAGCCGCTGCGTCGTTATGGTGCCATCGCGCCGCCGCTGCTGGTAGAGCGCGCCATGGCGCACCTCGCAGGAAATCTCCCCATTGGGGTGCGAGGCGCCGACGATGGCCAGTCGGATGCTCCTGATCTTGGCGTCGAAATGGTTGGGGGGCAGGTCGAACGGATCGATGTGAAACGAGAACCGGTGATGAGTCCTCAGGGAGTTGAGTTCTCGGTCGCCCCGGAACGACAACCGAAGCGTGTCGGGGTCGTGCTGCTGAGAGAAATACTCGAGGTAATCGTCTTGCAGGCCGATCGGATCGAGAAGTCTCCCTACTGATGGAAGCAGGTGGGAGACCAGCGTGGCTTCGGTCATCTCGCCGTCGTAGTACCGGCGGTCGATCTCGGGACTGACTTGTCCGGCATCGAGATGCACGTTCTGGCTCTCGTCCTGGAGGGTGTAGATCTCGACCGATCTTTGCGCCCAGAAGGCAAAGCGGGCCGCGGCGTCGGTTCTCGACCTTGCGGTGCTGATCGCGAGCTGGCCAACCGCTCTGATCGAATCGACCGTCAGCACGACGGAGAGGGCCCGAATCGCCTCCGCCAGCACGCCCTCGGCTCGCGCCAGCTTTGACTTTGCCGCTAGCAGCTTCTGGTCGGCCAGCGCCGTACGATGCTCCGCCATGAGCAGTTCGTGGGTGATGGCGGCGCCTTGCTTGACGAGGGAGACATGCTCGGCGTTTTCGGGCGTCGTGCCGAGACCAAGCTTCTGCACGACGGAGACGAAGTTGACGATCGTCTTGCCGCTCTTGATGACCGCCGACGCCTTCTTGTCGACCTTGTCGTAGGCCTCCTCGATCGCCTTCGTATCGGCTTCGCTGCCGGACATCACGGCCTCGACCAACGGCGTGGCGCCATCGAGGACGGTGTTCGACAGCGTCACCAGCGTCGGCACGAGCCCCACGAGGCTCGCTCCGCCGCTCGGTATGGCGGCGATGACGCCGACCACGGCCGCACCGATTTCCGCGACCGTGCCGAGTGCATCTCCAAGGCTGAAGTCGTCATCCCGCATCGCAGCCAGTTTGGCCTCGATCTCGATCCGGACCTGATCGAGCTGCTTGCGCAGATAGTCGATATCCATCTCCGCATAGGACTTCTCGCTCTCGGCGATGGGCACCTCCTCACCGAGGTTGTCGCGCGTTGCCTCGGCCTCAGCCAGACTCACCTGGGCCAACCCGATCAGCTGCGCAGTGGCCTGCGTTGCGATGAGCCCCTGAATGCCGATGGCAAAGAAGGCGAGCAGCTGCGATACGGCCGCGTTGTAGGGGCCCTGATAGGCGTCGAACTGCGGCAGGATATCGAGCTCGCGCGGCAGACCCAGCGCGTTGTTGCCGCCGCCCACCCAGTTGCCCTGGTCGAGGTAACCCGCCAACTGGCCCTGAAGACGGAGTGCCTCGGCATTGTCGGGTTGCAGTTCGAGCGCGCGGCTGAACTCGAGAGCCGCCTTGGCCGCATAGTCAGGGGCGGTGCCGGAGTTGGGATGCCCCAGAGGCGGATTGTGCTGGCGATAGAAATGGTCACCCATGGCCACGCGGAACGGCGCCCAGTGGTTAGCAAAGAGGTGCCCAATGGTCGGGCGGATCAACTGACCGAAGGCGTCGTCACTGCTGACCCATTCGGCCGTGAGGCTGCCGTCCGCGCCGTTTGCCCCGCTATCGCCGGGTGCGCCGTCGACCGCGAGGTCCTCGCCCCTCGCGCCGGGCGCGCCCTTGACGCCACCCGAGGCGCCCCACCCGGCCCGACCGCCCGTCAGCTCGAAGACGGGCGTGCCGACTTCGGCCATGCGGGTGAAAGTGATCGAGCCGGCGTCGCCACCATTGCCTCCACTGCCACCCCTGCCGCCGCTGCCGCCGCTGGTGCCAAAGACGTCCACGGGGTCGTGATACACCTCCTGGAAGGAGGTAGTGTCGAAGGGGTCGGGGTAGATTGTCTCGGTCCAGCCCTCGCGATAGAAACCGTCGGAGCCGGGCGCGCCATTGCCGCCAGGTGCCCCGCTCGTTCCGGAGCCGCCGGAAGTCTTGATCTGAACGTTCCGCGCTTCGCGGCAGAGCAGCGTGACCGAGCGCCCGGGCGTGCCATCGCCGCCATGGCCGCCCCCAATGCCATCACCGCCCGGTCCCGCCGGCCAGCCGTCCCGCGCGCCACCCAAGATGTAGCCGGCCCACGCGCCGGCTGTGCCGGCTTGGGCAGCGACCGAAGAGTCCACGCCGCCGGCGTCGATCACGTGTCCGTTGCCTTCAAAGACGTCAGCGACAATGACCAGCGGCCAGTTGGTGACCGTGAGATCCCTCTCGAGCCGCACGATCCGGGCCAGCAGGACCACGGCGCCCGGGCCCGCGTAGCTGTCGTAGAAGGCCTGGACGGTATTGTTGACGATCAACTCGTCGCGGACATACGGATAGTCGTAGTTCGGCATGAAATACCTTCCCGAAAGTCGTCCAGACGCCCGGGCCGGGCGTGGTCGAGATTGGTGGATCCAGGTCGTAGCTGCTGCCGGTTGAAACAGGGCGAGGGTATTGCCATCGGGTCTTTGAACCTGCTCCGAAGCACCGCCGAGATCCTTTTGTTGGTCAGCCGTCAGGCGACCTCGTCCCAGGGTCCGGTCACGTTCGGGGCACCGATGACACCGGCATCCTGCATGTCCTGACGGAGCCGGGGATCCCCCTGGAA
>JBAVKY010000326.1:0-3043 GCA_049688555.1 Propionicimonas sp. | reverse complement strand
GGGTTGCCGGGGCCGCGCCGCAGCAATTCCTGCAGCAGTCGCGAAGTGGTCGACTTGCCCACGGCCACTGACCCGGCAACCCCGATGATGAACGGGGTCCGCCGTCCGGAGAGCCCGAGGAAGGCGTGGCTGTCGCGGAACAACTCACCGGTGCGTGCCACGTAGAGGTGGACCAGTTCGGTCAGCGCCACATAGACCTCGCGGACCTCGTCGGAATCGGTCGGGTCGTCGATGCCGCGCAGTCGCCCCAGGGTCTCGGTGTCCAGGGAGTCTGGGCGGGCGGCCGCCAGCGCGGCCCAATGCCGACGCTCCAGCGTGAGGTACGGCCCGAACGGGTCGTCCTCGGGCGCGGGCTGCTCCGCGACGGGTCGGCTCATGCTGGTGGCTCCTGCCTGGACACGCGCCCTAGTCTGCCCGGCCCGGGCACTACAGTGACACTCATGTGCGGAATCATCGGTTACGTTGGCCCTCGAGATGCCCGGGAGGTTGTGGTCGCTGGGCTGCGGCGTATGGAGTACCGCGGCTACGACTCGGCCGGCATCGCTGTGGTCGACGCGGGTGAGCTGCAGGTGCGCAAGAAGGCCGGCAAGATCGCCAACCTGGCCGACGAACTCGACAGCGATCCGCTGGCTGATGCCAGGATCGGGATCGGGCACACCCGCTGGGCAACCCACGGTGGTCCCACCGACTCCAATGCGCATCCGCATGTGTCCCAGAACCACCGCATTGCCCTGATCCACAACGGCATCATCGAGAACTTCGCCTCCCTGCGCTTGGAACTCGAGGCACAGGGCGTCATCTTCGAGTCTCAGACGGACACTGAGGCGGCCGCGCAACTGCTGGGCGTCGAGGTCGCCAAGGGCGCGGATCTCGCCGACGCGATGCGGACGGTGTGTGGCCGGCTCGAGGGCGCGTTCACCCTGGTGGCCATCGACAGCACCGATCCTGAGCGCCTGGTGGCCGCGCGCCGGAACTCCCCGCTGGTGGTCGGGGTAGGGGACGGCGAGAACTTCGTCGCCTCAGACGTGGCGGCGTTCATCGAATTCACCCGGTATGCGATCGAACTCGGGCAGGACCAGGTGGTCGTCGTCACCAAGGATTCCGTCACGGTCACCGACTTCGACGGCAACCCGGCGCCCACGCATCCATTCGAGGTGACGTGGGACCTGTCGGCGGCTGAGAAGGGCGGCTACGACTGGTTCATGCGCAAAGAGATCTACGAGCAACCCAAGGCGGTCGCCGACACGCTCCTGGGAAGATTCGATTCCGACGGGTCGCTCATTCTCGACGAATTGCACATTCCCGAAGCTGAACTGCGTTCGATCGACAAGATCATCATCGTCGCCTGCGGCACGGCCTACTACGCCGGCCTGGTCGCCAAGTACGCCATCGAGCACTGGACGCGGATCGCCTGCGAGGTCGAGATCGCCTCCGAGTTCCGCTACCGCGACCCGATCATCACCCGCAGCACCCTCGTGGTCACGCTGAGCCAGTCCGGGGAGACCGCCGACACGTTGATGGCGATCCGTCATGCTCGGGAGCAGCACGCCAAGGTGATCGCGATCTGCAACACCAACGGCGCCACGATCCCGCGCGAGTCGGACGCGGTGATCTATACCCACGCAGGGCCTGAGATCGGGGTCGCCTCGACCAAGGGCTTCCTGACCCAGGTCGCAGCCTGCTACCTGCTGGGGCTCTACCTGGCACAGGTCAGGGGCGCGATGTTCGATGACGAGATCCACGAGGTGATGCGCGAACTGGCCAGCACCCCACCGCTGATCCAGCAGGTGCTGGATTCCCTTGACCCCATCAAGGCGCTGTCGCGGCAGTTCATGAACAACCAGTCGGTGCTGTTCCTTGGCCGACATGTCGGCTACCCGGTGGCGCTCGAGGGAGCGTTGAAACTTAAGGAGATCGCCTACCTGCACGCCGAGGGCTTCCCCGCGGGGGAGCTCAAGCACGGGCCGATCGCCTTGGTCGAGGAGGGTCTTCCGATCTTCATCATCGTGCCGCCGCAAGGTCGCGATCAGCTGCATGACAAGGTCGTGTCCAACATTCAGGAGGTGCGCGCCCGGGGGGCGTTCACCGTCGTCCTGGCCGAAGAGGGCGACGACGAAGTGGCTCCCTACGCAGATGTCCTGTTCACGTTGCCGAAGGTCTCCACCCTGTTGCAACCGCTGCTGGCCACCGTCCCGCTGCAGATGTTCGCGTGCGAACTGGCCACTCTGAAGGGTTACGACGTCGACCAGCCACGCAACCTGGCCAAGTCCGTCACCGTCGAGTAGCCCCATGATCGTCGGCATCGGTCTAGACGTGACTCAGGTATCGCGCTTCACCACTGCCGCCAACCGTCACGGCCTGCTGCGGCGGGTCTTCACCACGGCCGAGCAGGACTCCTCCATGCAACGGATGGCGGGACGGTTCGCGGCGAAGGAAGCACTGGCCAAAGCTTTGGGCGCACCGTCCGGAATGGTCTGGACCGATGTCGAAGTTCGCAAGGACGAGGCGGGCAAGCCCTACTTCGCCTGCGCTGGAACCGTGGCGGCGCGGGTCGCTGAGCTGGGAATCGCGAGCATCCACCTCTCGATCACTCACGACGCCGGGATCGCCGCGGCGGTCGTGGTGTGTGAGGCCTGAGGTGTACGGCGCGTACCGGGTCGAAACGATCCGCCGGGCCGAAGCGGCCGCGATGGCGCTGGGGGGCGACGACCTGCTGATGCAGCGGGCGGCGGCCGGCCTTGCGGCCATCGTCGCGCGCGAACTGCGAGCCCGTCGGGGGAAGGCCGCCGGCGCTCGTGTGCTCCTGATGGTCGGGTCCGGCAACAACGGCGGCGACGGGCTGTACGCCGCGGTCAGGTTGGCCCGGCGCGGGATCAGCATCAGCGCCTGGCGTGTCGGCGCGTCGGTTCACGCGACGGCCTGGGATGCCTTCCGGGCGGCCGGCGGCCGCGAGGTGACTGCTGCCGAAGCGGTCGCGGAACTGCGACAGGTCGCCCTGCTGATCGACGCCGTGGTCGGGATCGGCGGGCGCGGAGGCCTGCGC
>JBAVKY010000325.1:0-1992 GCA_049688555.1 Propionicimonas sp. | reverse complement strand
GGGCTGACCCGTGTGGACCGGGTCCGAAACCCGTCGTGGGGCACCGGCCGCCTACGTGCGCTTGCGGCCCGGGGACGACGTGGCGCTGGTGGGGGTGGTCAACGTCGGGCTGAGGGTCGTGGCGGAGGTAGGTGCTGCGCCGTCGTTGTCGGCGATCGTGCCGGTGGCGCTGGTCGTGGAGCCGAGGGTGTAGCCGGTACCCGCCTTGAGGGTGAGGACGACGCTCTCGGACGGCTCCAGGCGCGTGTCATTGAGCGGTGTGACGATGATGGTGGCCGTGGTGGCGCCGGCGGCCAGGGTCACCGCGGTGCCCTTCGCGTTCAGGGAGCCGTTCACCACCGTGATGGCGTAGTCCTTGCCGAAGGTCGCAAGCCCGGACCAGCCCAGATTCACCACGACCTTGGTGCTGAGCACCCCCGTCCGAGTGAGGGTGAAGGCGATCGTGTCGGTCCCCGGCTCGGAACCCTGCCCGTCCGTCGTGGCCACGTTCACGACGGCGCTGGACGGCGCCTCGTCGTTGTCGGCGATCGCGCCACTGGCGCTGCTCGGCGAGGCCAGGGTGTACCCGCTGCCGGCCACGGCCGCCAGGGTCACGGTTTCGCTGCCCTCGTGCAGGGTGTCGTCCAACGGGGTGACGGTGATGGTGGCAGCGAGCGCGCCGGCGATGAGCGTGAGGGTCAGCCCGTCCGCGGACACCGCTCCACCAACGGCCTGAACGGAGTAGTCGACACCACGGGTGGCCGTACCGGACCAGGCCAGACTGATGCTCAACGGGGCCGCGCTGTCGCTGCGGGTGACCGTGAACGTCACCGGGTCGGCGCCGGTTTCGGCCCCGGTGGCGTCCGTGACCACGACGGTGACCCGCGGCAGCGGCACAGTGACGGTGACCTGCTGGGTGGCGATGGTCTCATTGCCGAAGACGTCGGTCGCGATCCAGGTGATCGTGGTGCTGCCGAGGCCGAAGAGGTTGCCGTCGGGGACACCGGAACGGGTGACGGATTCGAGCACCGTGTTGTCGGTGACGATCGCAGTGCCGAGGGTCGAGTCGCTGAGATAGACGGACGTTCGGCCTGCGGCCGCGGCGACCGTCACGTCCTTGGGCGGGGTGACGACCGGTGGGGTGGCGTCCACGGCGTTGATGAACCGGGTGCCGACGAAGACGCGGACGTCGTCGAACGACGCGCGGCCCGCTGCAGCCAGGGTGCCGATGCCGCCGTCCAGGACGCCGCCGTTGTACGAGTGCGAGCCGACTTTCACCCCGCCCAGCCACACCGTGACGGTGGTAGCGGCCAGGCCGACCTGGATCGGCAGGTCGCCGGCCGGGAGGGTGACGGCCCAGCTCGCGTCGATCACCGTCCGGCCCCTGATCACATGGCCGATCGCCAGGGTCGAGGAGGGGCGGTCGATGGTGACGAACTTGAAGTCGTCCGCTTGGTAGTGGTCGAAGACCACGCCGCCGCGACCGGTTGCGGTCAGGCCGACCAGGGCGCCCAGTTCCACGTCGGTGCCCGACGGGCGCGGCGGCAACGACAGCAGGCTGGTCGCGACACCGTCGGTCACGGTTCCGGTGTACCGGCCGTCACTGACCGTCCAGGTGCCGGTGCCGCCGCCGGTGAACAGGTCGGCCGTGCCGTCGGCGAAGTCATCGGTGTGGTCCAGGGTGGTCAGCGGCGGCAGGACCTGCACCGAGTAGTTGTCGAAGGAGCCGCGGGAGTTGTCGGAGCCGACGCCGACCAGACCGTATTCCAGGCCGTACCAGGTGCCGTCCACATTGCGCGGGGCGTACTGGTAGCTCAGCTTGGAAACACCGTCGACCAGCACGGTGACGACCAGGCCGTTGACCACTACGTGGAGCCCGTAGAACAGGTTGGGCTTGACCAGCATGGGGGTCTGGAGGTCGTAGAGCCAGCCGGCTTCGGTGCGATGCCCCATGACCACCTTGTTCTTGGACGAATCCAGGCCGGCGAACTTGAAATCGGTCGGCGAGACGTA
>JBAVKY010000324.1:0-5830 GCA_049688555.1 Propionicimonas sp. | reverse complement strand
GCCCAGCGCCGCACGAGCCCAGCGCCGCACGGGCCCAGCGCCGGGGCGCCGGGGCCGGTAACGCCCGGCGATCTAGCCCCGCTGGCGCACCGGTCCGGTGCTCTGCCGCACCACGAGCTCCACCTCGAGGCGGCGGCTCCGCCCGCGCGGGGAGTCCGGGTCGTCCCGCCGCGTCACTTCGCGCCGCAACGCCTGGGCAGCCGCTCTGCCTTTCGCGTCAACGTCCTGGCGGACGGTGGTGAGCCCGGCCCGGGCCGCCAGCGGGTGGTCGTCGAAGCCGACCACCGAGAGGTCGCCTGGCACTGCCCGTCCAAGCTCGTGTGCGACCGCGATCACGTCGTGCGCGAGGACGTCGGTCAGGCACAGCACGCCTGTCACCTCCGGAGCCCGTGCCAGCAGGTCACGCGCGGCCGGTCGCGCATCGTCGTAGGCGCTGGGCTGGCACACCATGACCGGGACGATCCCCGCTGCGCCGAGCGCCTCCAGCCAGCCTGCGAGCCGCTCCCGCACCACCAGGTTGTCGTCGATCGTCTCCACCGACGTGACCACCCCGGGCACCGCGCCGATTCCGGACATCACGATCGCGATCCGATGGTGGCCGAGATCGATCAGGTGCTGGGCAGCAAGGCGTGCGCCGCCCCGGTCGTCGATGGTCACCGACGGCTCGCCCGGCAGGTCGACGTAGACCAGGGGCAGCCCGCGGCGCTGCAGCCAGACCAGGGCGGGGAGGTCGCGACGGCACGAGAAGGCGATGGCACCGTCCATGGCGACATCGCGGGCCGGGACGACCGGGCCCTCCGCCTGCGAGGGCAACAGCGTGAGCGCAAGGCCGTCGGGTGCCAGTTCATCGGCGATGGCCCCGAGGAAGCGCGCCGAGACCTCGTCCGACAGCGAGTCGCGGAGCCGGCCGGCCCAGAGCACCCCGATCGTCCCGGTCGTCCCGGTCGCCAGGGAGCGGGCGGACGGGTCCGGCCCGAGGTAGCCCAGCCGATCGGCCACCGCCATGATCCGCTCGCGCAGGGCGTCCGAGAGCTGATCGGGCTTTGAGAAGGCATTGGACACCGTCATGCGCGACACCCCGACCTCGTCCGCGATGGACTGCAGCGTCACCCTCGCCATCGGCGCCTCCGGCTCCTCGGGCCGTCGTTTGCCTGCCCACGGGAAACAGTCTATCTTTACCGATACAGGAACGTCTATACCGGTACAGAAGGCGCGCATGACCATCTCCCAAACCCTCCGCACGAACAGCGGCCCGCTCGATCCCGACTCATGGTGGCGGCGCGCCGTGGTCTATCAGATCTACCCGCGCAGCTTCGCCGACTCCAACGGCGACGGCGTCGGCGACATCAACGGCATCCGCTCACGACTGGCCTACCTGGCCGGTCTCGGCATCGACGCGGTGTGGATCAGCCCGTGGTACCCGTCCCCCATGAAGGACGCCGGCTACGACGTCTCGAACTACCGCGACATCGAACCGGTCTTCGGCACTCTGGCCGAAGCCGAAGCCCTGATCGCCGAGGCTCACGAGGCGGGGATCAAGGTGATCATCGACATCGTCCCCAACCATTTCTCCGATCAGCATCCAATGTTCATCGAAGCCCTGGCCGCCGGCCCGGGATCACCCGAACGTGAGCGCTTCGTGTTCCGCGAGGGACGCGGTGAGACCGGCGAGTTGCCGCCGAACGACTGGCGCAGCGAGTTCGGCGGGCCGGCCTGGACGCGCACCACCGATCGGGACGGAACCCCGGGCCAGTGGTACCTACGCCTGTTCACCCCCGAACAGCCGGACGTGAACTGGAACCACCCCGATATCAAAGACGAGTTCATCAAGACCCTGCGCTTCTGGTTCGACCGGGGCGCGGACGGATTCCGCATCGACGTGGCCCACGGCCTGGTGAAGGACGACCACCTGGTCGACGTCGGGGACATGGCCTTCCCGCTGCCCGCCGACACCCCCGAGGGCATCGTCCACCCGCACTGGGACCGTCCCGGCGTGCACGACATCTACCGATCCTGGCGAGCGGTGGCGGACGAGTACACCCCCGCGCGAGCCTTCGTGGCCGAGGCGTGGGTGGGACGTCCCCAACAACTCGCCCAGTACATCCGTCCGGACGAACTGCACACGGCGTTCAACTTCGAGTTCCTGAAGGCGCCCTGGATCGCCTCGAAAGTGCGTGAGGTCATCGACGCCACGCTCGCTTCCCACAAGTCTGTGGGGGCGCCGGCCACGTGGGTGTTGGCCAACCACGACGTCCCCCGAGAGGTCTCCCGCTACGCCCGGCCGCAGGAGACGCTGTCGGAGCGGGTGGACATCGATGAGTTGCTGGCGCTGCCGGCCGACTTCGCTCGCGGCCTGCGCCGGGCGCGTGCGGCCGCCCTCCTGATGCTCGCGCTGCCCGGCAGCGCCTACATCTACGAGGGCGAGGAGCTGGGCCTGCCCGAGGTCGAGGACATCCCCGACGACGCGATGCAGGATCCGATCTTCGCCCAGACCGGGGGCAGGCACCGCGGTCGGGATGGCTGCCGCGTCCCGATCCCCTGGACCTCGGATCCCGAGACGTACGGGTTCAGCCCCACGGGGGCCGCAGCTCCGTGGCTGCCGCAGCCCGCGGCGTGGGCGGGCCTGAGTGTCGAGGCGGAACAGGGCGCGACGGGGTCCACGCTCGAGTTGTACCGGGCCGCGCTGCGGATCCGCCGTGAGCACCCCGCGCTGGGCGAGGGTTCGCTGGCCTGGCTCGAGGCCGGCGACGACGTGCTTGCCTTCCGGCGCGAACCCGGCTTGGAGTGCTGGGTGAATCTTGGCGCCCCGGTCACCCTGCCTGCCGGGGCCGAGGTGCTGCTGGCCAGTGAGGAGCTGACCAGCGATGTGCTCCCGACTGACGCGGCGGTCTGGCTGGCTCGCTGACAAGCGGCAGGACGCGAGCGGTCTAGCCGGCTCGCTGACAAGCGGCAGGACGCGAGCGGTCTAGCCGGCTCGCTGACAAGCGGCAGGACGCGAGCGGTCTAGCCGGCTCGCTGTCCAGCGGCGGGGCCTGTACGATTCTGTCCGGGCCCCGCTGACTGCCTCCAATTGGATCTACCGCTGGACGCCGACACTCGCATCGGCGCTCAGCTTCGCGGTCGCGGGAGCCAGCAGCCTCAGCGCCCACCCCAGGAGCACGCAGACCACGCCGACGCCCATCGCGAAGAGTGCGACCCCGAACGCGATCACCGAGGTGAACAGCGAGGCCCGCAGGAACGACGCGTTCATGGCGGTGGCCCGCAGTGGATCCTCCCTGCCAAGTTCTGCGTACGTCTTGCCCCCGGTGGCGGCCAGCGCGTGATGGCTGATGACGTCGGCCTGAACGAAGGCCTCGAGCGGTCCGGTGACCTTCGCGCCGGCGAACATCGGCGCATCCGCAGACACGGTGATGTTCTCGGCCGCGAGTTTCGTGCTGACCATCCCCCAGGTCGCGGCGCCGCCGATGATGAAGAGCGCGCCGATGATGAGGGTGACCAAACCGAGCAGGCGCACCTTACGGTGATTGGCTTCAGCGATTGCCACTGTTCCTCCAGAATGTCGTTTGGGTAGCGATGCGCGGCGCACCACACCAGGAGGCCCGCCATTGCCGCTGGACATGAACTTAGGCCAGCCTTGCCTTAGTGTCCAGTTGAAGTGGCAATCACTTCGCCTGCTCTACTCCCAGCCGGCCAACACCAGCTTCCCCACCGAGCGGCCCGCCTCGATGAGCCGATGCGCCTGCGACAGGTTTGCCGGGGTGATGGGGCCCAGTTCCGCGGTGGCGGTCGAGCGGACGGCACCGGCGTCGACCAGATCAGCCACCGCGTTCAGCAGGTCGTGCTGCCCGACCAGATCGGGAGTCTGGTAGGCCGCCCGGGCGAACATCGATTCCCAGTGCCAGGTGATGGCCTTCGGCTTCAGCGCCATGAGGTCGAGTTGCCCCTCGTCGATGGCCACCACTTCGCCGAACGGACGCAGCACCTGCGCATAGACGGGCAACCGTCCGTCCGAGAACGCCGAGAAGATCCAATCGACACCGTCGGGGGCCAGCGCGAGGGTCTGCTCCACCAGGTCACCATGCGGATCGATGGTCACCGCGGCTCCCAGGCCGCTGGCCCACGCCTGTTTGGCGGCGGAGGCAGTCGCGATCACGCGAACGCCGGGTAGGCGCACCTTCGCAAGTTGCAGCAAGATCGACCCGACCCCACCGGTGCCGCCGACCACCAGCAGCGTGCCGCGGCTGTCGGGGGTCAGCCGGAGCCGTTCGAACAGGCACTCCCAGGCCGTGATCGTGGTCAGCGGCAAGGCCGCCGCCTCGGCGAATCCCAAGCGGGTCGGTTTGCGACCAGCGATCCGCTCGTCGACGACCTGGAATTGCTGGTTGCTGCCTGGACGGTCCAGTGTGCCGGCGTACCAGACCTCGTCGCCGGCCTTGAAGAACTCCACTTCGTCGCCCACCTCACGCACCACCCCGGCGGCGTCGTAGCCAAGCACCCGGAACCCCCTCGGATCGACTCGGCGGCGCTGCTTGGTGTCGATCGGATTCACTGAGACGGCCGCCACCTCGACCAGCAGGTCGCGGACGCCCAGTTGCGGACGCGCCACCTCGCGCGCCTCGAAGGTGGTGTCGTCGAGCTCACCGGCATGGGTGTAGCCGATTGCTGTCATCGTCTGAGCCATGCTCTGAGTCGACTCGCCCTCGGATCTGTTGTCAAGCAAGGGCTGCGCCCGACTCGGGGCGTCGAGGGTCGATTCCTCCCTGCCCTGGGACCACTGCGCAGGTGCTGCCCGGGAATACTCCCGCGACACGGCGCATTGAGAAATGCGATACGTCGGCGCCACAGCAGTCGCCCGGAGGAACCGGATCGCACGCGCGATCCACCAACCAAGGGGATACATGAATCAGCCTGAGACTACGGCCGAACTCGAGGCGCCCAGCGCGTCCGCCACGCCAGGACTCGCCGCGGAGCGCTCCCAGAAGCTGCCTGCCCAGACCGTCACGGTGCTCACCGTGTTGATGGTCGGCGCCTTCGTTGTGATCCTCAATGAAACCGCGATGAATGTCGCGCTGTCCAGGATCATGCTCGACCTGCGCGTTGACGAACGCACGGCCCAGTGGCTCACCACCGGGTTCATGCTCACCATGGCCGTGGTGATCCCGATCAGCGGCTGGCTGTTGCAGCGGCTCTCCACCCGCCAGGTCTTCGGCCTGGCGATGTCGTTGTTCAGCCTCGGCACCGCGACCGCCGCGATCTCGTTCTCCTTCCCGATGCTTCTGACCGGACGCGTCATCCAGGCGTGCGGCACCGCGGTGATGATGCCTCTGCTGATGACCACCGTGATGGAACTCGTCCCCGGCCACATGCGCGGTCGCGTCATGGGCACCATCAGCCTCGTCATCGCCACCGCGCCGGCGCTCGGGCCCACGCTTTCCGGACTGATCTTGCAGTTCCTGAGCTGGCGATTCGTGTTCGTGGTGGTGCTGCCGATCGCGCTGGGCATTCTCATTCTCGGACTGCACTTCGTCCCCAACCTGGACGAACCCCGCGCGGTCGGCCTCGACCTGCTCAGCATTCCACTGGCCGCGTTCGGCTTCGGTGGCCTCGTCTACGGGCTCAGCCTGGTCGGCAACCCGCTGGTCCCCGCCTGGCAACTCGACGCCGTCCTGGCCGTCGGCGCCCTGAGCCTGGCAGCCTTCCTGTTCCGGCAGGTGATCCTGCAGCGGACGGACGACGCCCTGCTCGACCTGAGGACCTTCAACTACCCGGCCTTCACAGCGGCCATCGTGGTGATGGCCATCGTGATGATGGTGCTGTTCGGCTCCATCAT
>JBAVKY010000323.1:0-10493 GCA_049688555.1 Propionicimonas sp. | reverse complement strand
CCCCACCACCCCCTGCCCGCCGCGGTATCGCCTCAGGCTTTGGGTGCTTCGTCTGGGTCGACGAGTTCCTTCACGGTCTCGACTGCTTCTGCGCTGAAGCCCTTGACTGCTGCGACGGTGTCGTCGGTGACTTTCTTGGCGTTTGCCGGCAGGTCGTCGGCGAAGTCCTTGACTGCTGCGACGGTGTCGTCGGTGGCCTTCTTGGCGTTCTCCGGGACGTCGTCGGCGAAGTCCTTGACGTGCTCAACGGCATCTTCGGCGAAGTCCTTGATGTCTTCGCCCACGTCGTGCGCCTTGGCCAGAAGCCCCTCCAAGAAGCTCGGCTCGTCGGCGGGGGGTGGAGTGGTCTGATCAGTCATGGGAATCCTTCTCTCGCAGCTGTTGTCGGCGGCCATGGCCCACGCGATCAGCCTAGTCCTGGGCGCTCGCCGTCAGCACGTGCTGGGCGAACGAGCAGGACGCGGAAGCCCTTGGCGCTGGCAGCGCGCTGGCAGTCGAATCCCTGCTCGACCAGCCACTTCGCCAGCGAGTCGGCGCCGAGGTTGCGGCTGACCACTAGCCGCGCCACACCGTCCGGGGCCAGGCGGGGGAGCCAGGTCAGCAGCAGGTCGTGCAGCGGCTGCTTGCCGATCCGGATGGGGGGATTTGACCAGATCTCGTCGTAGCGGCTATCCGGATCGGCCTGTTCCGGCAACATCGCGGTCACTCGATCCGCCACCTGGTGCTTGGCGGCGTTGTCGCGGCACAGGGCGACTGCGCGCTTGTTGACATCCACGGCATCGACGTGGGCCTGTGGGCAGGCCGCAGCGAGCGCCACGGCAACCACCCCGTAGCCGCAGCCCAGGTCGAGCAATCGCCGTAGGCCAGGACGTGGCGTCTGTTCACGCAGCAGGACGCCCGTCCCCGGATCGAGGCCTTCGGCGGAGAACACCCCGTTCGCGGTCTGGAACTCCCAGTCGGTGTCCCAGAACCGCATCCGGACCGTCCGCCGCCGCTCGGGTCCGTCAGGGGTGGTGAAGTAGTGGTTCAAGGGTGCTCCTTCGTCAGTTCGCGGCGAGCCCGCGCCTGGGTGGCGCGGTGGCCGAGCAACTCCGCAGCGGGGTAGCCGACCTCTTCGAGAACCAGGCCATGGGCCGGCATCACGGGGACCTCCCCGCTGCGAACGTCGGTGTCCACCAGGCCCGCGAGCCAGCTCGCTGGACGACGTCCGGTCCCAACGTCGACCAGGGCCCCCACCAGTGAGCGGACCATCGAGTGGCAGAAGGCGTCGGCGCGCACGGTCACCTCGATGTGGCCGGCGGGCACCCGATCGGCAGCGACCAGGTGCAGGTCGCGAATCGTGGTGGCCCCCTCGCGGGCCCGGCAGAACGCCGCGAAGTCGTGCAGTCCCAGCAGTGCGGCGGCAGCTTCGTTGAGCGCGGGCACATCGATTGGGCTCCGAGTCGCCACGACCGTCGTCCGGGTCAGTGGGTCGGCAGCCAGGTCGTTCAGCCGGTAGACGTAGCGGCGCCAGATGGCGGAAAACCGCGCATCGAAGCCCGGTGCGGCCACGCTGACCCGTCTCACTGCCACGTCGTCGGGCAGCGCCCGGCGCAACCGGCGTTCCAGCTCGGCGGCGACCGCCGCTGGCTCGCCACCGGTGTCCGGCAGGTCGACGTGGGCGACCTGCCCGCGGGCATGCACGCCCGCGTCCGTCCGCCCGGCACAGATCAGGCCGACGGGCTCGCGCAGTCGCAGCACCCGCTGCAGCCACACTTCAAGTTCACCTTGAACCGTTCGCAGCCCCTGCTGGGCGGCCCAGCCGTGGAAACCGCTGCCGTCGTAGGCGACGTCGAGTCGCAATCTCATGCGCGGCGGTAACACAGGTCGACGACGGGCCGGCCGGCGGCAAGGCCGCGGGACTCGTACTTGGTGAGGGGACGACACTCCCACCGTTCCTTGGAGTCGCCCTGGGCGCTGATCAGGGAAGGCTCGGCCGCGAGCACCTGCCGCATGTGTTCGGCATACTCCGGCCAGTCGGTCGCCAACCGCCACAGCCCGCCCGGCGCCAGTTTGCGCCCGACCGTCGCGGCGAAGGACGGGTTGACCAGGCGTCGCTTGTGGTGCCGCGACTTGTGCCAGGGGTCGGGAAAGAAGGTCCACAGCTCGTCCACCGAGCTGTCGGGGAGGGCTGCGGCGAGCGCCTGGGAACCGTCCGCCACGACCAGCCGAACGTTGTCCACCCCTGCGCGGTCGAGCTTTGCCAGGGTGCTGGCCACGGCCGGTTGGAAGACCTCGAAGGCCAGCAGGTTGGCGTGGGGGAACCGACCCGCGAGCTCGGCCAGCGCGTCTCCGCTTCCTGAGCCGATCTCGACCCACAGCTGCGCCTCGCGTCCGAACAGGGAGGCCGGGTTGATCCGGGCATGGGACGCGACCGAGGTGACTCGTGCTGCCGCCGGCAACTCGACCACCCACCGGTGGTGCAGGTTGTTCCAGGCCCGCTGCTGCGAGGGATTCATCCGGGCACTGCGCCTCACGTACGACACCACGTCGCGCTGGACACGCGACGAGGCATCCCGCGGTTCCGCGGACTCCGACGACTGGCGCATGGCGGCATTCTAGGAGGTTGCCGCGATGCCTTCGATGCGGCAGGCGGCCGGGAGTCCGAGAGGATTCAGGGGCGGGTCAGGGTTGGAGTGGCTGGGGTATTGGGATGCCGCCCTGTTTCATGGACACAGCACTGCAGAAGGAGTTTCGTGCGCACTTTGTTGAATCTGATCTGGCTGATCTTCGGTGGGCTCTGGCTGGCTCTGGGTTACGTCCTGGCGGGCATCATCGCCTGCGTCCTCATCGTGACCATTCCCTTCGGGGTGGCCTCGTTCCGGATGGCAGGTTACGCGCTGTGGCCGTTTGGGAGATCCGTCATCGACAAGCCAGGGGCCGGCGTCGGTTCGACGCTGGGTAACGTCATCTGGTTCGTCGTCGCCGGGGTCTGGCTGGCTATCGGTCACCTCACCACGGCGGCCGCCCAGGCAATCACCATCGTCGGTATTCCGCTGGCGATCGCCAACGTCAAGATGATCCCCGTCACGTGCTTCCCGTTCGGCAAGGAGATCGTCGACAACCGGCTGCTCCCGCCCCAGGCTCAACCCCGCTACACGATCTGAGTCGGTGCGAGTGGGCGGCGCTCAGCCACGCTCGCTAGGGTGAGGTGATGGTCGCGTTCGTGGACGGATATCTGTTTCTGACCACGGCGGTGACTCTCTTCGTGATCGTCGATCCGCCAGGATTGCTGCCGGTGTTCCTGGGCCTGACCAAGTCCCTGACCCCCACACAACGACGGGCAGCGGGCACCCGTGCCTCATGGGTGGCGCTTGGCGTGATCTTCGTCTTCGCGCTGTTCGGCCAACAGATCCTCGACTACCTGCACGTTTCCGTGCCGGCCCTCCAGGTGGCAGGCGGCTTGCTGCTGCTCCTGATCGCGCTCGACCTGCTGATGGGACGCGGAGATGACCCGACCGGCCATGAGGGCGTGAACGTGGCGATCGTTCCGCTCGGGACCCCGCTGATGGCTGGACCGGGTGCCATCGTCGCGACCATGCTGGCCGTGCAACAGGCGCCCTTTCCCACCGGCCACCTCACCGTCGCACTCGCCCTCGTGACGGTGATGGGGTTCGTGTGGCTCTTCTTGAGGTACGCGGGCGACATTCGCGCCGTGCTGCGGGAATCGGGCACGATCCTGGCGAGCCGAATCGCCGGGCTGTTGCTCTCGGCGATCGCGGTGCAGATGATGGCCGACGGGGTGTTCGGGTTCCTCGCTCAGGCTCATTGACTGTCCAGCCACCGGGATCGAGATTTTAGTAAGGCGAGCCTTTCTTTATTATGGTGAGCGTGCCCACGGTGACCACCAAGAGCAAGTGCTGCCGCAAGAGCCGGCGGTGTCAGACCTGCCCGGTCCTGTTGTTGAGGCTCGAGAAGCAGGGCCTCGCGCAGTGTTGCGAGCGCCACGACAAGGCCAAGGCCACCTACCGAGTCTCCAAGAAACTGCCGAAGAAGGTAGTGAAGGCGGCCCGCCAGCGCTAGCGGACCGCCTTTACGCGGGGCTTTCGGCTCAGCTCTTGACGTATTTCTCCACCAGGTTGGCAGGCACCAGCTCGTAGCCGTGGAACTCCCGGCTGAACGTACCGGAACCATGTCCGATGCCACGCAGGTCGATGGCGTAGCGGGGGAGCTCCGACTGGGGCACCAGCGCCCTGATGATCGCCTTGTGGTTCTCCGAATCCGAGCCCAGGAGCTGGCCACGCCGTCCGGAGAGATCGGTCATCACCGAACCCAGGTATTCCTCGCCGACGGTGACGGTGACCAGGTCGATCGGTTCCAACAGTGCCACCACCTTCGGGGTGGCCGCTTCCTTGATGGCCAGCGCGCCAGCCATCTGGAAGGCCATGTCGGAGGAGTCCACCGAGTGGGCCTTGCCGTCGTAGAGGGTGACCCGGATGTCCACCATCGGGAAGCCGGCGAACACGCCCCGTTCGAGCTGATTGCGGACCCCCTTCTCGACGCTGGGGATGAACTGACGCGGCACCGAGCCGCCCACCACCTTGTCGACGAACTGGAAGCCGGCGCCGCGTTCGAGCGGCTCCACCTCGATGTTGCACACCGCGTACTGGCCGTGGCCGCCGGACTGCTTGACATGCCTACCCATCGCCTGTGCCTTCGCGACGAAGGTTTCCCGCAGGGGGATCTTGAGCTCCTCCTGCTCGACCTTCACCCCGTAGCGGTCCACGAGGCGGGCCACCAGCAGGTCGGCATGGGCCTGACCAGTCGTCCACAGCACCAGTTGGTCGCCTCCGCCGGCCCGATCCAGTCGGACGGTGGTGTCCTCAACAGCCAACCGCTGCAGGGCGCCGGCGAGTTTGTCCTCATCGTTACGCGTGGCGGCGCGAATCGCCAGGGGCAGCAGCGGCTCGGGCAGCGCCCACCTCCCGACGACCGCCGGGCGGTCCTTGCTGGACAGTGTGTCGCCAGTCTCCGCGGTCGTCAGCTTGGGCACCATCACGATTTCGCCGGCGATCGCGGACGGACGCGGCCTCAGCTCGATGCCCACCGCCCCTTGGATCAGGCCCACCCGCTCGTCGGTGTCGTGGTCTGCCGACCGGGACCCGTGGCCGCTGACGTGCAACACGTCGTCGGCCCGAAGAGTGCCCGAGAAGATGCGCACCATCGAGAGGCGACCGGCGAAAGGATCGGTGGTGGTCCGGATCACCTGGGCGACCAGGGGGGCACCGGGATCGGTGGCCGCGGCGGGCAGCGGATCCCCCGCTGGGGTGGTGATCGCCGGGTTGGGGTGCAGGGACGGGGTGGGGAAGCCGTGTTCGATGAGTCGCAGCAACTCCTCGACGCCGACGCCGGTGTTCGAGGCCACGGGCACCAGCGGATACAGGTTCGCCGTCGCCACGGCCTTCATCAGGTCATCGAGTAGATACTCGGTGTCGAGCTCCTCGCCTGCCAGGTAGCGATCCATCAGCGAGTCATCCTCTGCCTCTTGGATCAGACCCTCGATCAGCGGGCCCCGGTAGGCCTCCACGTGGTCGTCGTCGGCAGTCAGGTGGCGGTTGACGACCTCGCCGCTGGAGTAATCGTGCTCCTCGAGGCTGAGCAGGCCGATGTTGCCAGAGATCTGGCCGGGCGCGGACTGGGTCGGGACGTGGGTCGGCTGGACACCCTCGCCGAAGGCCTGCTGGGCTGCCTCGACGCTGGCGTCGAAGTCGGCGTGGCCGGCGTCCAGTTTGGTGAGGGCGATGATGCGGGGGAGCTTGACGGCGGAGCACTCCTCCCACAGTGCGACGGCGGCACCATCGATGCCGTCGGCGGCGGAGATCACGAAGATCGCGGCGTCCGCGGCACGGATTCCGGCTCGCAGCTCACCGAGAAAGTCGGGGTGCCCTGGTGCATCCAGCAGGTTCACCAGGGTGTTGCCCGTGACGAACGAGGCCAGGTAGAGCTGGGCGGCGCGCTCGGCGTCCTCCTTCTCCCCGCGGTAGCCGACGAGTCGGGACTTGAGCAGCTGCTCGAACAATGAGGTCTTCCCCGACCCCGCGTTTCCGATCAGGACGACGTTGCGGACTTCATCGGGACTGGTGACCTGCATCGCGGCAGCGCTCAACTTTGAACTCATGGGGTCTACCTTGCCGCCGCATTAGGGCCCCCGCAACCGGATTCGCCCGATTGGCCCCCTCAGCCGCGATCCTCCATCGAGACGTAGCCGCGGGCGCGGTAGCCGGTGTAGATCTGCTTCGGTCGCGCGATCTTGTTCTCTGGATCGGTGATGAACTCCTGGTACTGGGCAGCCCAGCCCGCCGCCCTTGGGACGGCGAACAACACGGTGAACATCTCCGGCGGGAACCCAAGCGCTTCGTAGATCAGCCCCGAGTAGAAGTCGACGTTGGGGTAGAGACGCCGCCTGACGAAGTAGTCGTCGGTGAGGCCGTACTTCTCCAACTCCTGGGCCACCTCGAGCAGCGGGTTCACGCCCGTCACCTGGAACACGTCATCGACGGCCTTCTTGATGATCGTGGCCCGCGGGTCGTAGTTCTTGTAGACGCGGTGACCAAAGCCCATCATCCGAGTCCTGCCCGCCTTCACTCCTTCGATGAACTCGGGCACCCGGTCGACCGTCCCGATCTCGCGGAGCATCCGCAACACCGCCTCGTTGGCTCCGCCGTGCAGGGGCCCGTGCAGGGCCCCGACCCCGGCCGAGGTGCAGGTGTAGATGTCGTTGCCCGAGCTGGCGACCGACCGGACGGCGTTGGTGGAGCAGTTCTGTTCGTGGTCAGCGTGCAGGATGAACAGCACCTCCACGGCGCGCACCAGCCGGGGATCCGCGACGTAGCGACGCTCAGCCTGCTTGAACAGCATCTGCAGGAAGTTGTGGCAGTAGCCGTAGGAGTCGTCGGGGTTGGTGTATGGCCTGGCCTTGCCCTTGCGGTACGCGAAGGCTGCGAGGGTGGGCATCTTGCCGATCAGTCGGGCGATGTTGAGCGCCCGGGCGTCGGGGTCGGTGAAGTTGTGCGCGTCCGGATAGAAGCTGTAGAACGCGGCGGTCGAGGCCATCAGAATCGACATCGGGTGGGCGTCGTAGGGGAATCCCGCCAGAAGGGTTTTGAGCTTGTCGGGCAGCATGCGGTGTTCGGTGATGAGCGCTTCCCACTCGGCGAGCTGGGTCGGGTTCGGTAGCTCACCGTTGAGCAGTAGCCAGGCCACCTCCAAGAAGGTGGACTTCTCGGCGAGCTCGGCGATCGGATAGCCGCGGTACTCCAGGATGCCCGCATCGCCGTCGATATAGGTGATGGACGACCGGCAGGAAGCGGTGTTCATGAAGCCAGGGTCGTAGGTGGCCAAGGGCTCGCCGTCGATGACGAACTGACGCAGCTCTGGGGCACGAATCGTGGCATCTGTGATCACCAGGTCGCGCTCGGTGGCGGAGGCCGGGTGACGGATCTGCAGGATGTCAGTCATGGAGGCACCCTAAGGCGTGGGGGTTACGACAGTGTCACGTCCCGCTGCTTTTGACCCTGCCTGTCCCGCAAGGTAATCTAAGGCGCTGTTGCGCTGTGGTCTGCCTTGGGCACATCCCGCACTGCCGATTGTGAAGACAACTCATGGAAGCAGGTCTCAAGACCGTGTCTACGTACAGCCCGAAGCCTGGCGAAATCACCAGGAAATGGCATGTCATCGATGCCGAGGACATCGTCCTCGGTCGCCTCGCGGTGACCGCGGCCACCCTGCTGCGCGGCAAGCACAAGGCCCAGTACGCCCCGCACGTTGACACCGGCGACTTCGTCGTCGTGGTGAACGCTTCCAAGATCGCGCTCACTGGCAACAAGCGCACGGACAAGTTGGCCTACCGCCACTCCGGGCGTCCGGGTGGTCTGAAGTCCGTTCCCTACGGTGAACTCCTGGACTCCGATCCCCGGCAGGCCGTCGAGCGCGCTGTCTGGGGCATGCTGCCCAAGAACAAGCTGAGCCGCCAGCAGATCAAGAAGCTCAAGGTCTATGCCGGCCCGGAGCATCCGCATAGCGCGCAGCAGCCGCAGCCCTACCAGATCAGCCAGATCGCTCAGTGACTCCAGGAAGCAGCACCGTGACCGACATCGTGGAAGAGACCGTGACCACCGACGAGATCGCCCCCTTCACCGAGGGGGAGCGCGAGATCGCCTACCGCGCCGAGGCTGTGCCCAGCGCGGCATTGCCTGGTGGCCGTCCGGCAGTGGTCGCTGCCAGTGCCGCCACCGGTCGTCGCAAGGAGGCCATCGCTCGCGTTCGGATCGTGCCGGGCAGCGGGCAGTGGAAGATCAACGGGCGCACCCTTGAGGACTACTTCCCCAACAAGCTTCACCAGCAGACGGTCAACGAGCCGTTCGTGACCGCCGCGGTCATCGGGTCCTACGATGTGTTGGCCACCATCGTCGGTGGCGGCGTCACCGGCCAGGCCGGGGCGCTGCGTCTCGGGATCGCCCGCTCTCTGAACGCCGTTGATGTCGAGGCGAGCCGTCCGGCCCTGAAGAAGGCCGGTCTGCTCACGCGTGACGCCAGGGTCAAGGAACGCAAGAAGGCAGGTCTGAAGAAGGCCCGCAAGGCTCCCCAGTACAGCAAGCGGTAGGCGCCCCGGGGTATGGCTCGGCTGTTCGGCACCGATGGGGTGCGAGGCACGGCCAACCGGGACCTCACCGCTGAGATCGCCCTCAGCCTGGCGGTCGCCGCTGCCCACGTGCTGGGCGAGGCAGGGGCTTTCGGCAGCGGGAGGCGTCCGCGCGCACTGGTGGGCCGTGACACGCGAGCCTCAGGGGAGTTCCTTGAGGCCGCTGTCATCGCGGGCTTGGCCTCCGCCGGGGTCGATGTGGTGTGCCTGGGGGTGATTCCCACCCCCGGGGTTGCTTTCCTGGTGAATCATCTAGACGCCGATCTCGGAGTGATGCTGTCGGCCAGCCACAACCCGATGCCCGACAACGGCATCAAGTTCTTCGCGCGCGGCGGGATCAAGCTGGACGATGACCTCGAGGACGCTATCGAGGAGCAACTGGATGCCGAGTGGACGCGTCCGATCGGTGGGGACGTCGGGCGGGTAACCCATGCCCCAGAGGCCGTCGAAGCTTACGTGGCCCACCTCGTGGCGAGTCTCGGCGGGGACTCCAGTCTCGAAGGCATCACCGTGGTGGTCGACTGCGCCAACGGTGCGGCCTCTCTCACCGGGTTGGCTGCCTTCGATGCGCAGGGCGCCACTGTCATTCCGCTGCATGCGGCCCCAGACGGTCTCAACATCAATCTCAACTGCGGCTCCACCCACCTGGGCTCCCTGCAACGAGCGGTCGTGGATCGCGGCGCTGATCTCGGTATCGCGCTGGACGGCGACGCCGATCGCTGCTTGGCTGTCGACCGAACCGGAGCTGTGGTGGATGGTGACCAAATCCTGGCCATCATCGCCCTGGCGATGAAGGAGGCACGCACGCTGCACAGCGACACCGTGGTGGCCACCGTGATGAGCAACCTCGGCTTCTTGCTGGCGATGCGGAAGCACGGCATCACCGTGGACGCGACCAAGGTCGGCGACCGCTACGTGCTTGAGGCCATGAACGCCAACGGCTTCACCCTCGGTGGCGAGCAGTCGGGCCACGTCATCATGAGCGAGTTCGCGACCACCGGCGACGGAGTGCTGACAGCGCTTCACGTGGCGGCCCGGATGGCCCGCACCGGTAAGTCGTTGGCGGAGCTGGCTGCCGTCGTGACTCGCTTCCCGCAGGTGCTGGTCAACGTCTCGGGGGTCAGTCGGACCAGGGCGGGGATCGATCCCAAGCTCAACGCTGCGGTCACGGCCGCCGCCCGGGAACTCGGCGACACCGGACGGGTGTTGCTGCGACCCTCAGGCACCGAGCCGCTGGTGCGAGTGATGGTCGAGGCTGCCACGACCGAGCAGGCCGAGGAGATCGCCAATCGACTGGCGGGCGTGGTCCGGGAGCGCCTCAGCCTCTGACTCAGCGGCGTCGGCGGAGTCGCGGCGCAGGCGGGTTGATCAGTGTGTTGCCGCCGGCTGCTCCGGCGGCCTATGCACGGTGTCGGTCAGGAACGCCGCGTCATCGATCGTCTTCGGCTTGGCTCGGACGTGGTTCGTCGACCCGTGGATTCGGGTACCGATCGAAGCCTTCCATTTCCGGGGCCACTGAGCAGATCTGGCCCCTGCTTCCCCTCGGGGTGAGCTAACCTGGCGCACCGGGCAACGGTGGCGGGGTTGCTGCTGGCCGCCGCGGACGCGGCGAAGGATTCGCTGCGGTCGTCGGGGACGCCGATCACGACGTTGTTGGCGATCCAGGACGGCTTGTCGAAGCGGGAAGCTGCCGGGGCCCTGTACCAGGCGCGGGAGTTGAGCCAGCACCCCTTGGTGGGTCGGGCTGCGGCGGCGGGCGGGATCAGCACCGGCCAGGCCCGGGCCATCGGTGGCGTGTTGCGGAGTTTGGACG